>NZ_NXGA01000001.1:2045391-2345391 GCF_002802965.1 Sporolactobacillus pectinivorans
AATGCGGCTAAAGTTGTCAATAAGCCGTTTGAAACATTAAAAGTCGTTATAAATGGTGCAGGTGCCTCTGGTATAGCGACGGCTAAGTTGCTTCAGAAAGCTGGTATTGACCAAATTGTGATGGTCGATGTAAATGGAGCTTTAGTTGCCGGTGATGAAAAGCTGAATTTTGCGCAGCAGGCGATTGCAAAGTCAACGAATCCGGAAGGGAAATCAGGGAAACTTGAAGAAGTCATCGCCGATCAAGATGTTTTTATTGGATTGTCGGTGTCCCATGTTTTGACAAAAGAAATGGTCGAAAAGATGGCTAAAGACGCTATTATTTTTGCTCTGGCTAATCCGCGTCCCGAGATTCTTCCGGAAGATGCTTACGCGGGCGGTGCAAGGATCGTTGCAACGGGTGGTTCGAATTATCCGAACCAGATTAATAATATTCTGGTTTTTCCAGGTTTGTTCAAGGGTCTGCTTGATGCCAAGGCTACCGATCTTACCGATGAACTAAAAATTATAGTTGCACAGCAGATTGCCGAGATGATAAAAGATCCGGTAGAAGAAAAAATAATTCCCGGAATATTTGATGGAGGGGTTGTGGAACTCGTTTCAAAGATTGTTTTTGAATCCCTCAGAAAACAACCAGTACAGAAATTTGATTAACGCTGTTCAAGGATTCGCTTGGCATTTTGCAAGGGCTTGATGGCATTTAGGCAGACAAAGAAAGTAAATGGCTTGTTCAGAAAGAAATTACATTAAAAATTAACTTTTTGAGATCGGGTCGTAAGGATGTAATCCCTACGCCATGCTTTTCTGTTTATTTGAAAATGTGTACAGAAATAGAGACTGGTTAGGGATTAAAGAAGACAAGAATGGAAAAGGTGAACGATATTCAAAACTGATAAATTTGAAATCCAAGTGGGGATCAGGAGGAAATATAATGGCTTTTTGGAATTCCATAGAAAGCGTCGTCACTATTCTCATTATCATGGCATTGGGTTATTTTATATCCGCCAAAGGGATATTTGAAAAGGACTTTGGGAGCAGTATTTCCTGGTTGGTCACGAGAGTGGCACTGCCAGCTTCTGTTTTTATTAATGTCATTAAATTTTTTACAAAACAGAAACTGATCGCTCTATCCGGTGATCTGATCTGGCCGATTATCGCTATCGCTATTACTTACGTGATCGCCTTTTTCTGTTCAAAAATGCTTCGGACGAGGCAAGGGCGAGTCGGCATATTCAGAACTTCTTTTGCCAATGCAAACACGCTTTTTATTGGCTTGCCGATCAATATCGCGCTTTTCGGAATGAAAAGTTTGCCATATCTTCTCGTTTATTATATCGTCAACACTCTTTCTCTCTGGACATTCGGTGCCTATATGATAGCAAGAGACGGTCTGGGAAAGGACATGCATACGCACAAGACATCAGCAAAGACCATCATTTCGAAATTGTTGCCACCTCCTATTCTGGGCTTCATCGTTGCGATTATTTTCATCTTTGTTGGGATACCAGTCCCAAATTTCGCTAATTCGACGTTAAATTATGTGGGAGGCTTGGTTACACCGCTGTCACTAATTTTCATCGGCATCACTTTGTTTAAAGCAGGGTTGAAGAGCATTCACTTTGATAAGGACACAATTGGCGTCATACTCGGACGGTTTGTTATCTCGCCTCTTGTGTTGGCACTTGTCGTTTTACCGGTGCCGATGCCTTCCGTTCTGCGACAGACACTCATTGTTCAGTCTGCTACGCCAACGCCGACAGTCACACCGATTCTTGCAAAAGATGCGACTGCCGATGTTGAGTTTGCAACGAACACGGTCACGACAACTTCGATTCTGTTCATCATTGTTGTTCCAATTATTATGCAACTGATTAATTACATCTAATCAGTAGATGTTTGAAATAATAGGAGTGGAGAACTGAACGGTGACTGGTTTTGGGTGATGAAGTGTTTTAAAACCCGGCGTCAGTTTCTTTAAAGTCTGCCATCTTCAAAAGGGAACATATCGACAATATTATTGATTATTTTATATAGGAAGAACCCCTTGACCCAATTCAGTCGAGGGGTTCTTCTTTTGTTTCCGAACTCCGGCAAGACCCGGTCTTTGGCCAGGAGCTCCATTCTTTTTTTGATTTTTTAACGTGCTGATGAGGTTTGCCAGCGGAAAAATTTCTGGCTTTATTTTTACTTATCGACCAGCTGAATGATAAAATAAATATGTGAAGAAAATGAGTGTCTGCAACGGAATCGAGTTAAAGGTTTCAATCGTAATTACCACTTAGAAAATTATCATTTGCGGGAAAGCTGCCCTTACCGAGGATGCACCATTTGTATTACTGGCCTAAATTTTAAAAACCTTCGCTGTCTTTTTCTGAACGGTCAGTTTCGCAAAGAAATCTGGAAAAAATGGAGTGATTTTATGAAATTGATTACATGTCCGGTGGGCCCGATTCATGCCAACTGTTATATATTAGAAGATGAAAAAACGAACGATGCACTGATCATTGATCCCGGTGATGAATTTGATAAAATCGAGTCGATTATTATTGAAGGGAAGCTTCACCCTTTGGCTGTGTTGCTGACACATGCACATTTTGATCATATTGGTGCTTTGGATGAGGTGCGCGATCAATGGAAAATCCCGGCTTATTTGCATCGAAATGAATCGTACTGGCTGCACGATGCGCAGATGAATGGTTCAGCTTATTTTCAGGTGACGGGGCCCATTCATACTCGTCCGGCGGAAAAACTATTGAAGGGAGAACAGAAAATGACGATTGGTCCTTTTTCGTTTACCGTTCTGGAAACAGCAGGTCATTCTCCGGGTGGCGTTTCTTTCTATTTCGAGGATGACCGGACCGTTTTTTCAGGAGATACGCTTTTTAATGGCAGTATCGGCCGATCCGACGGATTTGGAGCGGACGGTGAGCAGCTACTTCAGAGTATTCGCGACAAACTGCTGACTCTTCCTGAGGATACTCATCTCTGTCCGGGGCACGGCCGGGCGTCAACGATCGGGAATGAGGCGCATACAAATCCTTTTCTGATATAAGCGATCCAGTCTTGTTCACAGTAATTCCAATCTTTCATATCATTCACTATTTTGATGCAGTAACGGTATGACCGTGTATATTTGTTTTTCGACGAGTTCAGCTTTTATTAGAAAATTAAACAGAATAAACCAAGACAAAGTTGCTGAAAACTTCTAAAAAAGGAAAACTGATGAGAAAAGGCCATTCTTTTTTCTCACCAGTTCTTTTTATTGACGCCACTCATTTCTGCGGGGAAAGTCTCATTTCACGACTGAGAGCCAAGATCAAAAATCTGTCAACTAAGACAGAGACTTGGGTCCGGATAAAAATTAGTATTGTATTAGGACAAATATTTTTTCATGACAAGAACAGCATTATGCCCGCCGAACCCGAAAGAGTTGGAGAGTCCAATAGTCAGGTCCTGTTTCCGCGCGACATTTGCAGTGTAATCCAGATCACAGTCAGGATCTGCTTTTTCCTGATTAATAGTCGGAGGGATGATGTCTTCCTGAAGACTTTTAACAAGGGCAATGGCTTCCACGCCGCCCGTTGCCCCGAGCATATGTCCGGTCATCGATTTGTTTGCCGTGACCGGAATGTCATATGCTTTTTTTCCAAACAGATGCTTGATGGCTGAGGTTTCGGAAAAATCACCCGGTTTCGTACTGGTCGCATGCGCACTGATTACGTCGACTGCGTCCGCTGATACTCCGGCATCGTCCAGGGCTTTTTTCATCGCCAGGTACGCGCCTTTTCCTTCGGGGTCAGGGGCAACCATATTATACGCATCTGAGCTGGCACCGTAGCCGATGATCTCGGCATAAATAGATGCCTTTCTGTTCAGAGCATGGGTCAATGACTCCAGAATAAGAATGCCCGCGCCTTCAGCCATGACAAAACCATCTCTTTCTGCGTCAAACGGCCGGCTCGCTTCCTCAGGATGATCGTTTCTTGAGGAGAGCGCAGTCGCATTTTCGAAGCCTGCCAATGAAAGATCTGTGACCGCGGCTTCTGTTCCACCGGCGAACATGACATCCACTTCACCGCCGCGGATCAGCTTAAATGCTTCGCCAATCGACGTATTGCCAATCGCGCAGGCAGTTACGGGTGACATGGAGGGACCCAATGCCTGCCACTTGATACTGATTTCGGCAGCCGCCATATTGGCGATCATCGTTGGCACGAGCATCGGACTGACTCTTCGCGGACCGCGCTCACGTAACTTTTCGGCGTTGTTGAGTAAGGTCTGAATCCCGCCAATTCCCGAACCGACATAAACGCCGAGCCGGTCCTGTTCAACCATGCCAAAGTCAAGCTGAGCGCCATTCCAAGCCTGTGCAGCGGCCGCAAGTGCATAATGACAGAAGGGATCCAGCTTTCTTGCGTCTTTTTTTCCAATCACTTCCGTCGCATTGAAATTCTTCACAAGACCTGCGATTTTCGTTTTATATGAATCCGTATCGAAAGTATCTATTTTTCGAATACCTGATTTTCCGGCAACTAAATGATCCCAGAATGTGTCCACATCGTTTCCAATCGGCGAAACGACACCCATTCCTGTAATGACAACTCTTTCCAACCGTGATTCCCCCTCGTAAAAGAAACTGATGATCTGTTTCTTCCATTCTTGCACTTTTGTCTATCCTATTACAAGTTGCCGTTTATACTGGTATAATAGGTAACAGAGTAACACGTAAGGAGAATGAATGGATGAGTGAGGAAACAAGACACGAAGCACTTTCAAGTTTTTTAAGAAAGAAACGCGCTGTAATTTCACCCCAATCCGCCGGTTTTCCAATCGGAGTCAGGCGCCGGACGCCCGGACTCAGACGGGAAGAAATCGCGCAGTTGGCTGGTGTCAGTACGACCTGGTATACCTGGCTTGAACAGGGCAGGGATATCAAGGTGTCGTCAGCAGTACTGGATAGTATTGCTTCTGCTTTGAGACTGACTGAAGACGAGCGAACATATGTATACAATCTCGCGCTTGATGTGAATGCAAAGCTCGTGCAGAAAAAAACGGTGCTGACGGAGATAAGCCCGTCCGTGAAGACGATATTAAAAGCGCTGAATTACTGCCCGGCTGTCGTAACCGATCGATACTGTCAGATTGTCGGATGGAATCGTGCTGCTGCTTATGTCTTTCTTGATTTCAAGGAGATACCGATGGAACAACGCAATCTGATTCGTCTGCTGTTTACCAGAAAAGAACTAAAGTCCCTTGCCGTGAATTGGGAACACTTTGTCAGAGGATTTCTGGCTATCTTCCGTGTTTATTACGGACGGTACGTCGAGGATGAGTGGTACAAACGGTTTATTGACAACATGAGCATGCTGCATCCAGAATTTCAGTCACTTTGGATGCAGAGCGAAGTCAACACTGCGCCAGATGTACTGATTGAGTTCCGACATTCAAAAGCCGGTAAAATGGAATTTAATCTGACATCCCTTGAGGTACAAGGAGACGCTGACTTGCGTCTCAGTGTTTATACACCGGTGCCTGGAACGACGACAGAGGGAAAACTAAGAGAATTTATGCACTAATCAGATGGTTTTAGTTGATTGCCTATGGAAGAAGAGAAGGTGCCCTTAAGGAGGCAGCATTTAAACTAAGCGGTGATATTCATTGGGCTCGTGCGGATGTCAGTAATCGAATGGATGTTGAGAAAACAGTTCAATCGGTCGTTGAGCATAGTGGAGCTATCGATATTCTTGTCACTAACGCAGGAACAGGGGGGCTTGCTTATGCAGTCTCAAAGTCCGGTCTGCACGGACTTACATTTGCATCGGCACGCGAACCGAGTAAAGACGGCATAACCGTAAACGCTATTGCCCCGGGACTCATTACTGAAACAAATTTTTTTGATGACAAATTAACGGATGAACGCTTAAGCCAAATGGTGGCACAAATACCGGCAGACCGTGCAGGTCAACCCAACGACATTGTCTCAGCGGTTTGGTATTTAGCCTCTCCGGATGCTTCATTTATTAACGGGGAGATTCTGAATGTTAATGGCGATGGTTGTTTGGAAGATAACTACATAACCGGAGCTTGACTAATAATCATGAATCATTCAGTGTTAAATCGAATATAAGAAATTTAGTCAACATGTCAGAAAAGGGGATATGAGCTATGACGATGTCTGTCAAAGAAGTTTCCGATATTTTACGTATGCCAATGTCGACCATTCGCTTTTATGACAAAAAAGGGCTTCTTCCATTTATAGCAAGAGACGAAAATGGCTACAGACGTTTTGAAGAAGAAGACCTCTTTTGGTTGGAACTCGTCAGGTGCATGCGGTCGACCGGAATGTCCATTGATACCCTAAAACATGTAGCGTTGCTGCATATGAAGGGGCCGGAAACAATTGGCGAAAGGGAACAAATTTTTAATCATCAGAAGAAGCGACTCAGAGATGAACAAAAGCGAATAGATGAAGCAATTGCCAAGATTGATAAAAAATTAGATATACTGAAGGAAATGAAAATAGAATTCTCCAAATAAAAAAGAGACTTTAAAAAGCCCTTTTAACAGTGATGATTGAATCCCATCTCTACTTATCTAGTAGTATATCCGCCATTGGCAAAGATGATCTGTCCGTTAATCCACCAGCCATCGAGCGCTAGAAATTTAATTAATGGCGCGATATCCTCAATTTTTGTTAACTGATTGTGTAAAGCCTGCGATTTGTGGAAGGCGATCGTCTCATCCGTTTCCTGCGCATAAAAGAAAGGCGTATCCATTGGCCCCGGAGCAACGGCATTGACCGATATACCTCTTGGCATGAATTCCTTAGATGCAGCACGGGTATATTCCTCGACAGGTGCCTTACTGCCGGCATATGTTGAATAATCTCCGGTGTAGCCGGCTAAGAGTGAGGTTGCTAAGGTAATGATTTTACCATTGTCGTTCATCCGTTTCTCGGCTTCTTTAATAAAGAAATAGGCAACTTTATTATTAATTTTGTCCATCACATCAAAATCATTTTCGGACGTCTCAGCAATCGGCTGACGAAGTACTTTCCCCACGGTGTTGATCGCAACATCAACTTTTCCAAATGTTTTCACCGCAAAGTCGAACAGTTCCGTCACTTTACCCACATGCGTTAAATCCGCTTGAAAAAGAGCACCTTGTCCGCCGTTATCATTCACTGTCCGCAATGTTTCTTCAGCTTCTGTTTTCGTTGAATCGCTGTGGTAATGAATCATCACTTTGGCCCCTTCTTCAGCAAAAGTTTTACTCAGCAGCCCGCCCAGATTTTTAGCCCCTCCGCTAATCACAACTACTTTATCCTTCAGTGAATCAAATTTTGCCATCCATAGGACCCCCTAACATTTTGTACGGATAGTATAAACCTTAAAGTAGACTTTCAAGCAAGGGTAATATTTGCTTTGCAAATGGAGCTAATATCGGGACTGTTTGTGTTATTCGACAGGTCTACTGGAATATTATCTGATCCAGTAACAGCTAATTTTTGGGCCGTGAATCGCCATGATTATATTAAAATAATAGTACGGAAGGCTTATAATAAAAGTGGAAATCACCTGACAACAAAATATTAGGGAGATGACTATGAAAAAATTTCTTGACGAAGTACCCTCGTCAGCAGACTTTTTTGATTTGTATCAATTAACCGGGCCGGGTGGAATGATGATCAAACATATAGTCAGGAACAGCTTCATCATGCAATGAGTAATAGCTGGTACACCCTGAGCGTTTACGATGAGGGCAAACTTATAGGCTTTGGGCACATTATTTCTGATGGCGTGTATCAGTCATTTCTCTCCGATCTGATTGTTGCACCAGAATACAGGCAGGAAGGAATTGGAACCGAAATAGTTCAGAGATTAATCAATCACTGCAGATTAAATGGAGTAAGCTGGATACAATTGTCCTGTGCAAAGGGTAAACAGTCATTTTATGAAAGATTTGGTTTTAAAGCGCGTCCAGTTGATGCCCCAGGGATGCAAATGTTCTTAAACAAGGAATGAAAAATTATTTTCGCCAAATCTATTTTTGAAGGAGCGGCATGATGCGAACTGAAAAAGAAATGTTTGATTTAATAATGGGGGTCGCAAAGAGAGATTCCAGAATTAGAGCTGTTTATATGAACGGTTCCCGGGCAAATCCTAACGTTAAAAAAGATATTTTTCAGGATTATGACATCGTTTATGTGGTGACAGAAACGTCATCCTTTTTGAGCGATGAGCGTTGGATCAGCGGTTTTGGTGAGCCCATCATCATCCAGGAACCCGATAGACTGGATAAACTGCTGGGAAGAATCGTCGATTTTAAAAATAGTTATATGTATCTGATGCAGTTTACGGATGGAAATCGAATCGACTTGCATCTTCAAACGATCGATGCGCTGAAAAAAGAATACGGAACGGATAAATTAACTGTTCCACTGCTTGATAAAGACAACTGTTTGCAGCAGCTTCCTAAGCCATCCGATGAAGAATTTTGGGTAAAAAAACCTACATATGGACAATATATCAGTTGCTGTAACAACTTTTGGTGGGTAGCGCCCTATTGTGCAAAAGGGCTTTGGCGGCAGGAAATTCTTTATATGGTAGACGTCATGAATAGTTATGTGCGGCCGGAATTATTAACCATGCTTTGCTGGTACGCGGGCATTAAAACAGAATTTAAAGTCAGCATGGGCAAAGCAAATAAACTTTTAGTTGACTATCTGGATTCAGATGTATGGACAAGATTGATGAAAACATATAACATGAGCGGCTATGAATTTTCGTGGCATGCGTTATTCATAACCTGTGAACTGTTTGCAGCGTTTGCACCTAAAGTAGGTCATGTATTTGACTATGAATATAGTTCTGATGAAGCTGAGAGAAGTTTTGCTTTTATCAGGCATATTAAGGAATTACCGAAGGATGCGACCGGAATATACTAACAGCCTTATCACTTTTTTATGTTTGCCAAATCGCCTTATGAATACGACGAATCAATACAAAAGTGAAGAAAATCGACGGAACCAGTGTAAGAATCAACATAACTCAAGCAAGAATCGACACAACTAACATAAGAATCAACATGAATCTGGACAGTATCCCTTCCTAAAAGTCGGTCCGTGACGCCAATATCGTCAAAAGATTAGGGTCAGGCCCATGATGAATATAAGCAGGAACATAACAGGCTGTAAAATGCGTTCTAACAACTTTTTATTCATATGTTTCAACAGTATTGGCCCAATTAAAGCGCCTGTTATTGTACCGATGAGCAGTAGTCCAACCAAGACCCAGTCAATATTTCCTAAACCAAGGTGCATCAGAAAACCGACAATTGACAGGCCGGTCAGTACGAATACGGACGTGCCTACACTTTCCATCATGCTGCACCCCATAACAAACAAACCTGCAACAATGGGACCTCCGCCGCTCAACCCGAGCAGTCCGCACATAACGCCGCCTAAAATGCCAAAAGCTACGGCCATTACTATTTTCCAGATAGGGACGGACGCTTGGCGGTCCGCTGACTCTGCACCTTTTTTCCGATTCTTGAAAGAAGAGGCGAGCATCTGGATACTCATAATGACAAAAATAATGCCGGCGATTTTATTGTACCAGAGCGGGGGAATAATATCGGACAGATAGACTCCCAGCAGAACCCCAGCTATTCCCCCCATAATCATATATTTACCTAATTTCAGATTGACGTTTCCTGCTTTCCAGTGACTATAGGCACCTGTTGCTGTGGTAGGGATCATCGTGGCCAGAGAAGTTGACGCGGCAACTTCGGGAGAAACATGGAATAAAGTCATTAGGATGCCTACGTAAATGGCTCCGCCCCCTCCGCCAAGCGATACAATGAATACACCGACGAAAAGGCCTACTAGTGGCAGAGCAATATAATTTAACATTAATCTTCCTCCAAATGTGTATTGATATAAAATACAATGATTAGTATAATACTAATCAAATTAGTTTACAATTTGATTGCTTATTCCTATGATTGACGAAGGAGGCAATTTTGTATGCAAAAAAGAAACTTAACGAAAGACAAAATTATCCAGGAAAGTGCCCAGCTCGCTGAAAAAATAGGGATTGAGAACTTATCATTAAAAAAAGTTGCCGAACATTTGCACATTAGTTCTCCTTCACTCTATAACCATATTAAAGATCTGAACGACTTGAAGATTGGACTATCTCTGCTTCTTATGAAACATTTGGGTGAAAGAATCGGAGCCGCCACGATCGGCCGATCGGCAGGAGAAGCCATCATGGCCATGGCTCAGGCTTATTATTCTTTTGCCAAGGAGAACCCGGAGCTTTATAAAACGATTTTGTGGATGCCCTATCTGAACAAAGAGATTCTTGAAAGGGGCAAACATCTGTCACAAATGGTTAACTTGAACTTTCAGGCCTATGGTCTGAATCACGAGCAGACAACTCATAAAGCACGCGAACTAAGAAGCATGATGCATGGATTTATATCTCTAGAACATGCCGGTTATTTCAAAAACGATGTGGCTGTCAGTGAAAGCTATGAGAGAATGATCAAAGATTTTATTAATCAATTGGGAAAAAGGTCCAAGACTCAGCAATAAACGTTTTCTTTCGTTGGGCGATGCTGGATACGCGGGGAATGACGCTGTCCAGACCAGCTTTGAAAATATGATTCTGGCTTTCGTCCATCAAGGACATGCAAAAAAAGACCTGATAATAATTATTCCAAAGGGATCATGAATATTATTTTAGAGGGACCATCTAAGATGACAAGTATAGGAAGCATGCATCTGAGAGTTCAAATATAAGGGGAAACCTTGTCTCCCATATTCGATACTTCTTGAAGATATTCCGAATGCCACCCGCAGAGCGGTAGGCTTTTAAACGTATTTGAACTAATTTTTTGTGCCCACTTTATTGACAGAAGTCCAAGGCGAACCGAATCGCTGCGTATTCGAACCGAAATCCGGAAAAAAATCGAATCAATCGAATCAAATAAAATTAGTATATCGGCCGATTCGGGGGATTCCCTTAAGCATTCTACGGATCGTTCAACGGACAGTACACAAGTCGATATTTTATAATTTCCCAGAAAACAAAAAAGACACCTCCCAATTGGGTGATGCCTTTCGACTTGATTTTAAGTATCAGCCTTTGGCTTCCTCCAGCAATCTGACCAGTTTTTCACGGTTGCCCTTTGCACAATAGGCGGGTGTTCCATTTTGGAACCGAAAGCCTTCATGAAGTGCTCCGGCGTCATACACGTCAAAGCCAATCGACTGAAGCAAATCCGTGACGGTTTTTTTTGCTGCCGCATCATCTCCGGCAATCGGGAGTGTCCGGCGTTGCGGATCGTTTTCCGGCCGGGCGGTTGTTTCAATTTCTGTTGCAAAAATTGAATTAAATGCTTTAACTACATGGGATTGGGGCAGGTGCTTTGCTGTCAATTCACTGGTCGTTGTCGAACCGTTATCCAGTTCCTTTATGCGGCCGTCCCGCTGTGGATAGTAATTCATTGTATCAATCACCGTTTTTCCGGCCATGGCTTCAACCGGAACTTTCGGAAGAGCAAACAATGGGACAGTGACGACTACAATTTCCCCTTCACGCGCGGCCTGTTCCGCTGTAGCAGCCGTTGCCTGCGGGCCGAGTTCCTGGACTAGATCTGATAAAGTTTCCGGTCCGCGCGAATTTGACATCACGACTGTGTGCCCGGCTTTAATAAAGCATCTTGCTACCGTTTTACCGATATTACCGCTGCCAATAAAACTGATCTTCATTTTGAACGCCTCTTTTTTTAAAATTCCTCATACCTCGAAGGATCTTGATCAAAAGTTCGGCCATCCGGGCGGTTCAGTGCGCCGATCGTCTGTATCTCCGCTTCACTTAACGCAAAATCAAACAGAGACAGATTTTCCAGCTGACGCTTCGGGGAAGAAGATTTCGGTAATGGAAGCGCGCCAAGCTGAAAATGCCAGCGTAAAATAATTTGCGGAATCGATTTGTGATGATTCTCAGCAATTTTCTTGATGCTTTCATCGTGGAGCAGATGATTAGCCCGCCCCAGCGGACTCCACGACTCAGTGATGATTCCATGCTCCTGATCCCATGCCCGCTGTTTCTCTTGTGAAAAATAGGGATGCATCTCCACCTGATTCACGCTCGGCGTTACACCAGTTTCATTGATAATTCGTTCCAGATGCTCTGGCAAGAAATTGCAGACACCGATGGACCGGATCAAGCCCCATTTTTTGGCATCAATAAGTGCCTTCCAAGCTTCAACATAGAGATCTTTGCTTGGATTGGGCCAGTGAATCAGATACAGGTCGTAATAATCAAGACTGGCACGATATAGAGATTCCTGGATCGTCGTCAACGCTTCATCGTAGGAATGATGCCGCCCCGGCAGTTTTGATGTGATGCGAAGCTGTTCGCGCGGTACGGAACTTCTGCGAATAGCCTCACCCAATGCGCCCTCATTCTCATAATTGAATGCAGAGTCAAGCAAACGATACCCGGTATCGATGGCGCTGACGATTGAGTTAACACCCGCTGCTCCGTTCAATTGGTAAGTACCGAAACCTACGGCTGGAAGTGTCAGCCCATCATTTAGTGTAATTTCAGGAATCGAATTCAATCTGATCGCTCTCCTTTTTTATCCACCACAAGTTTAGCATTCCGTACTATTTGTGTCGAAGGAAATAGCTTTAATATGCTCTTTTTTAGTTCTGTATCATATATTAACGCGTTTGCGCGAAGAATTCGAAGCTTCCAAAAGCAGAAAATGGTTAGTAATGTTTGAACTTTAGAACATTCATGGTTTCGCAATTCTGCAGCATTGAAGGTTTGGTTTCTATCGGCTTTCTTCTGATTGATGGTCGACAGCAATCCTATTCTGTAAAAATGTACATAGCTTCTGCATTGAAATATAACCGCACATCATAAATTTGGATAAAATCAGCGGAGCTTCCGGTAAAAACTCATGCGGCTCAATCAGTTTCCCATCAGTTTGCTGATGCATAAAATGATATAAAAACCGAGCGGGATTAAATAAACAAAAAGGGCAAGTAATATTGGATGCGGGGGGATCAACCGTGGAAGTCGGGCAGTGGGTCCATACGAAGTACATGGGGAAACATGATTGCACAGGTTTTGTCACAGCAGTATTTCCTGATTTTAAAAGATGCAAATTGAGAGTTACTACATGCGAAAACTATCCAAAAATGAAGTGGTTGGAAATTGCCTATGAAGATGCCATCACCGATCATTATTTCTACTCAATGGTAGAGATTAAGAGTCTGATCGATTTGGCGTTAGCCACTTACGACAAAGAGTGGTTCCATCAATTAGCCACGTATTTAACATAGCTCTGAGAGTGATGTTCTTATTTTTTTGGACGATCATTCATGAATTGCTACGTTTCTGAATAGCATCAGATCACAAAATCCGACAAAGCTTATTTTTTCCAGCACGGCTGCTGGAACGCTCTGTGCTATACTAAGTATAAATAGTAAGCCGACTGGAAATCATGGATCATGCAGGAGTTATTATTATATGCGAGAAAAGTTAATTGTGCTTGTCGGGCCAACGGCTGTTGGAAAAACGAAACTGAGTATTGAGCTCGCGAAACACCTTAATGGTGAAATTATTAACGGTGATGCGTTTCAGATCTATAGAGGAATGGATATCGGAACGGCAAAAGTTTCTTCCGAAGAAGCCAATGGCGTGCCGCATCATCTGATTGATATCCGTAATCCCGGAGATAACTATTCAGCTGCCGATTATCAGCGCGATGCGCGTCAGACAATCCATGAGATTGCCGGACGCGGGAAACTGCCCATTCTTGTCGGTGGCACCGGATTTTATGTTAAGGCAGCAGTTTATGACTATCATTTTCCTTCCGGAGGATCCAATCCGGCGTATAGGGCTGATTTGGAAGAACTGGCGCAAAGCGAGGGGGCTGAAGCACTCCATACGCGCCTCAGAGCAGTTGATCCAGTCTCTGCCGCCCGAATTCATCCGAATAATCTCGTACGGGTGATCCGGGCTCTAGAGGTTTTCCATGAAACGGGCAGGCGCTTCAGTGAACAAGAGTATGAAAAGAAACTTACTCCGCTCTTTGAGACGGTGTTTATTGGTCTGACAATGAATCGGGATCTTCTCTATCAGAGGATTGACAGCCGAATAGACCAGATGGTGGATCAGGGACTCCTCCAAGAGGTTTGCTCGCTCTATTCTCAGGGACTCAGGGATGCACAGGCGCTTCAGGCAATCGGTTACAAAGAATTTTTCCCCTATTTTGAAAATCAATGTACTCTGGAGCAGGCCGTTGATCAATTAAAGCGGAACTCACGACATTATGCCAAAAGGCAGTTTACCTGGTTCAAAGGGCAGATGAATGTACACTGGTTTGACATGGGCGAGGCGTTAAATCATTTCAGTCAAACAGCCGTAGAAGTCATCCGCTATATTGAAGAGCAATTTAGTTTTTACTGATCATTTTTTTATTTGCCGGGATACTTTGCAAATGATGGAAAATTAAAATATAATCATAATGTGAGATCTTTCTGACTGGACTGAAATTTCCTTCTCAGAAAATAAGATCATTCGCATTTTTTGCAGGAAAGTTTGATCAAAAATCGAAATATCTTTACTAGAGAGAAAAGAGGAGGAATAAAATGAAACAGTCGATTAATATTCAGGATACCTTTCTGAATCAATTGCGTAAGGAAGGAACGTTTGTGACTGTTTTTTTGGTCAGCGGCTTTCAGCTTAAAGGGAAAGTCAAGGGTTTTGATAATTTCACAGTTCTTCTGGACAGTGAAGGCAAACAGCAATTAATTTTTAAACATGCGATTTCAACTTTTACACCATCAAAACCGGTGAATTGGACAAATCAGGACGAAACATAATAGATTTGGGGAGGCAGCGAATCAGCTGCCTTTCTTTATTGATAGGGGTACCTTTCCGGCGTTCGCTCCTTCTGAATGGCTTAAAACAATCATAAAATGATGGAGTTCAGGAAATTACGATTGTCATGGATTCTATTGATCGAATGGTTGTCCCGATGTCTATACATTCGGCGCTTTTAATTAAAGTGCGGGAAGTTTTAAAGGGATGTCAGCCGAAAAAAGTGGGGTGTTCAAAACAATGCGAGAGGCTTTTACGTATACACAGAACAGTCAGATAAATGTGGTATTTAATCAAAAAAAAGAAAAAAGTGCCGCATTGCCTTTTCCAATAGATGAAAAGGTAAGTCATGCTCCGCTTGAAAAAATGGAAAAAGCGCTCAATCGACTTGTGGGCATGAGCGAAGTCAAGAAAATGGTAAAAGAACTTTACGCGTGGCTTTATGTCTACCGGAAACGCGAAGAGGCACAGTTAAAGGTTGGAAAACAGTCTTTTCATATGCTTTTCAAGGGAAACCCGGGGACGGGGAAGACCACCGTGGCCCGTCTGCTAAGCGATTTGTTCCGTGAAATGGAAATATTGCCGAAAGGTCAACTGATCGAAGCTGAACGTGCGGATTTAGTCGGTGAATACATCGGCCAGACTGCACAGAAGACGAGAGATTTAGTTAAAAAAGCTCTGGGTGGTGTTTTGTTTATTGACGAGGCCTATTCGCTGTCCCGCGGGGGAGAGAAAGATTTTGGCAAAGAGGCCGTTGACACGCTTGTCAAACAGATGGAAGATCATAATACAGAATTCATTCTCGTCTTGGCAGGATATTCTGATGAAATGGACGACTTTCTGCAGATGAATCCAGGGCTTCCTTCACGATTTCCGATGATCTTTTCTTTTCCGGATTTTTCCGGGGATGAATTATTGCAAATATCCGGGCAGATGATGGAAGAACGGGAATACCGGATGACGACGGAAGCACGAAAGCGTCTGTCACGTCACCTTCACCAGAAGGTGATTGACCATGATGCCCATTTCAGCAACGGCCGCTATGTGCGCAATTTGATCGAAAAAACAATCCGGCGGCAGGCCGTGCGTCTGGTCAGAGAGGGTGCTTTTGACCGTGATTCGCTGCTGACCATTCGCACGTGCGATCTGGCGCTGGACGATGAACGATTTCCCTTAAATGCAGATGAGGCATTCAGTACGATTTAGAGAGAGGAACATTATGGAGAATGTAATACTTGTCGGTTGTCAGCTGCCCGATCAGACGGATGACCATTTCGAGTCATCGCTTCATGAGCTTGCGGCGTTGACAAAGACAGCCGGAGGACAGGTCGTCAGTGTCCTGACACAGAAAAGGCAGAAATTAGATGCTGCAACATACATTGGAAAAGGAAAACTTCAGGAACTGGAAGCACTGGAAAAGCAGTTGGGTTCCAGCACCGTCATTTTCAACGCTGAGCTCTCACCGGGACAGCAGGGCAGGCTGAACGCCATTCTCGATGCGAAAGTGCTCGATCGGACACAACTCATCCTTGATATTTTTGCCATGCGTGCGCGATCCCGGGAAGGGAAACTTCAGGTCGAGCTGGCGCAGCTTCAATATTTGCTGCCGCGGCTGAGCGGCCTTGGCGATTCACTCTCGCGGCTGGGCGGCGGTATCGGGACGAGAGGGCCAGGTGAAACTAAACTTGAAACGGACCGGCGATATATCCGCAATCGTATGAAAGACATCAGCACCCAACTTGAGAGTGTTGTGAGCCATCGCCAAAGATACCGGGATCGGCGCACGGATCGAAATCAATGCCAGATTGCGCTGGTCGGTTACACTAACGCAGGAAAGTCCACTCTTTTCAATCAGCTGACTTTAGCGCATACATATGAGGAAGATCAACTTTTTGCGACTTTGGACCCGCTGACGCGGAAACTCAGACTCTCTGAAGGCTTTACATGTCTGCTTTCCGATACGGTCGGATTTATACAGGATCTGCCAACACAGCTGGTCGCGGCTTTTCGCTCGACGCTTGAAGAAGCAGCCGGTGCGCGGCTGATTATCCATGTGATTGATGTTTCCGATCCGGACTTGCTCAGTCATGAACAGACCGTGCGCAAGTTGATGGCTGAGCTTGGCGCTGACCAGATCCCCGTGCTAACCCTTTACAATAAAAAAGATTTGTTAAAAACTGCTTTTATTGCACCGAAAGATGCGTTTCTCGTTGCAGCGCGTGACGCTTCTGACCGTGTACACATTTTATCTGCGATCAGAGAAGCTCTGATCCGGCAGATGAAACCATACAGATGTCTGATACCTGCTGCTTCAGGCTCACTATTGAATGATGTCTCTGGGTATTCCATACTCAGGGAGCAAAAATATATTGAAGAGCGACAGGCTTATGAAGTAGCGGGGTTTGTCTATCCGGAAACTCCGCTTGGCTCATGGCTGCTTAAAACCAGTAACACAGAAGATGGGAAGAATCAATCATGATGTTTGATAATTTAAAGTATGGACAAATGCTGAAAAAATTAGCTGACTCTGCGGACCGGCTTACAGAGAAGAGAATGAAAGCAATAGATGAGACTGCACTGGAGAACCAGTATCGCGTTCTGTCGAGTTTCAGAAAAAACAAAATCAGTGATGCGCATTTCAGCGGCACGACGGGATATGGCTACGATGATTTCGGGAGAGAAGGAATTGAGGCCGTCTATGCAGACTGTTTCGGTGCCGAATCAGGGCTTGTCCGTGCTCAAATGATTTCTGGCACCCACGCGATTACAACCGCACTTTTTGGTGTGTTAAGGCCTGGTGATGAGCTCATGTATATTACTGGAAAACCATATGACACACTGGAAGGGGTTATCGGCCTCACGCCATCGGGACAAGGTTCGCTCAGAGAATTCGGCATCGGATTTAGCATGGTTCCCCTGAGAGAGGGAAAAATTGATACGGAAGCCGTGAATCATGCGATTTCACCGCGCACAAAAATGCTTGGCATTCAGCGTTCCCGCGGTTACGGAGACCGTCCATCCCTCACCGTTCATCAGATTGGTGAAACCATTGCCGCCATCAAAAAAGAACATCCGGACATTATTATATTCGTGGACAACTGTTATGGAGAATTTACTGAAACGAAAGAACCATGCCATGTCGGAGCCGACCTAATGGCTGGCTCATTGATTAAGAACCCCGGAGGCGGATTGGCAAAATCCGGGGGTTATATTGTCGGGAGGACGGATCTGGTGTCCAAATGTGCTGAACGGTTGACTGTTCCCGGCCAAGGTAAAGAAGTTGGCCCGACACTTGGAGAGCTTAAAGATCAATATCAGGGATTTTTCCTCGCCCCACATGTTGTCGCACAGGCTCTGAAGGGAGCCGTTTACACAGCTGCACTGATGGAAAACTTGGGGATGGAGACATCGCCATCCTGGAAAACTTCTAGAACGGACCTCATTCAGACCGTTACATTTCATGATCCGGATCAAATGACTGCATTTTGCCAGGCCGTTCAAATGGCCTCGCCGATTAATTCAAATGTGAAACCTTACCCTAGCCCGATGCCAGGCTATAAAGATAAAGTCATCATGGCTGCAGGTACATTTGTTCAAGGTGCCAGCCTTGAACTCACTGCAGATGGACCACTTCGTCCCCCTTATACACTCTACTTTCAGGGAGGATTGACTTTTGAACATGTAAAATCTGCGCTAATGATTGCAGTCAATCATCTGGCTGAAACAGAACTGATTCAGTTCGAGCAGTAAAAATTGTGACAATTATGTCAACTCTTACTGTCATTAGCTGTAAGATTACTTAACATCGTTTGACAACATTATTCTCCAAAGCTATAATGTGTTTGTGAAGGGGGGCTTGGGGCGATATGGATGACAGTGTACGTCGTTCAATGCCATTGTTTTCAATGGGTATTGTCCAGAAACTGACCGGACTTTCAGCGAGACAGATCCGTTATTATGAAGAAAATAAATTGATATTTCCTGAGCGGACTGAAGGCAACCGTCGGGTTTTTTCTTTTAATGATGTTGATCGTTTGCTGGATATCAAGTCACTTCTTGATGAAGGGGTTAACTTGGCCGGCATCAGGCGTGTGCTGAGTGAGAAGCCAGTTGCCGCTAACCGCCCAGCTGCGGAGAAGAAAACGTTGTCCGATACAGAGCTCATGAAATTCCTTAAAACCGAACTGGTCAGTGCCGGCAAGTTTGGAAAAGCTTCGTTGATACAAGGGGAGCTTTCACGTTTTTTCAAGTGAGGATTCTCTGTATATAAATTTGTTACAAAGAAACCTATTTTGGGGAGGATCACGAATGGCAAAGTTTACGAAGGAAGACATTATTTCTAAGGTAAATGAAGCAAACGTAAAGTTCATCCGTTTGCAGTTTACTGACCTGCTCGGGATCATTAAAAACGTTGAGATTCCGGTCAGTCAGCTGGAAAAGGCACTGGATAACAAAATTATGTTTGATGGTTCTTCAATCGAAGGATTTGTAAGAATTGAAGAGTCGGACATGCTTCTGTATCCGGACTATGACAGTTTTGTCGTATTCCCCTGGACGGCAGAAAAAGGCAAAGTTGCCCGCATGATCTGTGATATTCATAAACCGGATGGCACGCCATTCCCAGGGGATCCTCGTAACGTACTTAAGGCTGAACTTGAAGAAATGAAAAAGCTTGGTTTTACGGCATTCAACATCGGACCGGAACCTGAATTTTTCCTGTTCAAGATGGATGATGAGGGAAAACCAACGTTGGAACTGAATGACAAAGGCGGCTATTTCGATCTGGCACCTACGGATCTTGGTGAAAATTGCCGTCGCGATATTGTACTTGAACTTGAAGATATGGGCTTTGAAATTGAAGCTTCTCACCATGAAGTTGCACCGGGTCAGCACGAAATTGATTTTAAATATGCTGATGCCGTTAAGACCTGCGATAACATCCAAACATTCAAACTGGTTGTTAAAACGATCGCCCGTCAGCACAATCTGCATGCAACGTTCATGCCGAAGCCGCTGTACGGTGTCAATGGTTCAGGCATGCACTCCAACATGTCTCTGTTCAAAGGCAAAGAAAATGCATTTTATGATGAGTCTTCGAAGGATGGGCTTAGTGAAACAGCCAAGGCATTTATCGCTGGTGTTCTGAAACACGCCCGCGCTTTCACAGCGATTACGAACCCGACCGTTAACTCGTTCAAACGTCTGGTTCCCGGCTATGAAGCGCCAAGCTATGTAGCATGGTCTCTGAGCAACCGCAGCGCGCTGATCCGTATCCCGGCTTCCCGCGGGCTGAGCACACGTATTGAAGTCAGAAGCGTTGACCCGGTAACCAATCCTTATCTCGGCATGGCTGCAATGCTGGCTGCCGGTCTTGACGGTGTCAAGGAGAAATTGACTCCTCCGGATCCGGTAGATCGCAGCATCTATGTTATGGACGATGAAGAACGCGAAAAACTCGGCATTCATGATCTTCCGGCTGATCTGAAAGAAGCTTTGGCTGTCTTTAATGCTGATCCGGTCATCACCGCCGCGCTTGGCGAACATACTGTTTCACGCTTCAACGATGCAAAGGAAATTGAATGGGATATGTTCCGCACGCAAGTATCTTCTTGGGAACGCGATCAGTATCTCGAAACTTATTAATCTGATAAAACTTCTGAAACCTCTCGGCACATCTGATGCCGAGGGGTTTTTGTTTTGACCGCTAAAAAGTATAGATCAGTGGTATCGGCAACTCCTTACGATCTTGGCCGCTTTTTGACAGCCGATTTAAAATCTTATTGGTATGTTTTTCGACTTGGCAATTTGAATCATTTTGAATAATCTCACCGGTGTGAGAATATATATCTTCTGTGAGTTGCATTAAGCTATGACCGAGCCGCATCTGCATGTCTTTCATCAATGCTCCGGATTCAAGCATCAGCACCGTATGGGTGTGCCGGAGAGAGTGGATGGGGGGTTCAGGCAGATCGGCTTTTTTTTCGATGGATAAGCGCAGTGCCCTGAAGTATTTGACGGACGAGTGTGGATAGCTGAAACAGGAACGTGTTGCACAACTGGAAGAATATTTGAACGGGCTATGAGTTGAAAAGTAGTGAAAATATTGGGGGTATATACGGATTCACATTGGAAATTGGCTAGGAAACTGTCTTGCAATGCCGTATGCCATGATGTCTGCCATTGTTAAAGCTTGTTGTTCAATTCGATCAAAAGTTGAGACGCTCTCTGTATACTTCTTTGTCAATAATTCAACAGCTTCAGTTTTAGTCAAAGCCAGATGCTCGTGCATCATTGATTGCCAGTCTTTAGCCGACCAATAAGGATTGATATGACCAAGAAATGCAGCAATCTCATCCGCGTTAGTATACCATCTTTTTTCAGCATCGGTAGCAGCTGTACTATTACCGGCCTTCGCCGCTCGAACAAGCTGAGCGGCTATAACAAGATGTTCGGTGAATAATTTTTCAAACTGAGAGGCAACCGCGGAACCGTAGAGAGGAGCTAAGGCTAGTTCGAAATCTTTCGGGTTGCGGAGCAGCCGATTTGTTGTGAGTTCAGCATCAGGGAGGCTAAACACGATTCCAACGATTGTTAACCGAGTCCAATAAACGTGCTGTTCCCAAAGCAAACGTAGGTGATTTCTCAATTCAGTTTCTGCCATGCTGATATGCTGAGGAGACATTAGAATCAAGACCTCTCGAGAGTTTGCATTTAATTTATGAACTGAGTTTACGAAAAAGAATAAAAACATTGGGAAATGGCGAGAGGTGAAGGATAAGAAATTGACACCCGTTGCAAGGTGTCCTTAATGGAGGTGATACATGTATGGGGCGGGATTCGGCTTAATGTAAGTAATTTTTTATTGAACCTCTGGACTTGTTTTGCCTGAATATTTATGAGCATGAGGGGTAGCACCGTTTACAGAAGTTGTACCTCTAAACTCATGATAATGGCCTCCGTCTGGAAGCGGAATGGCTGGACCTGTTACGCCTCTTATTTCATGACGGTGACCATCGTCGACAGAAGTAAAAGTAAAGTATCTGTGCGTATGCGGAACCCCACTTGGAGCGGGTTCGGTGGTTCCGGCATATTTGTGGGCATGCCCTACTTCAAAAGAGGTAACTCCGCGAAACTCGTGAACATGAACTGGCCTCCCGTCCCAACTCGTTATAAAAAGCTGATGGGAATGAAATGGGTTTGAATCATCAGAATGGTACATGAAACCAGAAACAGGGATTTCCATTTATTGAGCTCCTTTTTAAAACAAGAATTTTGAAACAGTAATTCATATTCAAAAGAGCTTTGTATAGAACAAAATTATTTGACCATTAATAATCAAAAGGACACCCGGCGTAGGGTGCCTTCTAAACGTGGAGATGTTGTATGAGGCGGCTTGCTGCATTTTATTAGTAAACGAAAGCTGTACCAACAATGATCAACAAAATGAACAGTACAACGATCAGAGCGAAGCTGCTGCCGTGGCTGTAACCGCCACTGTATCCACCATCAGAACACATAATTGAACACCTCCTCACCACGGGATAATACATTTTATGAATTGGAATATACGTACGAAAGGGACAAAAGAGGGAATGAAAGAGCCTGTTTAATGAGGAAAAGTTGATTCCCATCAAAGATAAGAAATGTGATAGACAACGAAGAGAGGATGCTATCAGAAATCGTTATTTTGGGGTAGGTCAAAAGAGCACCCGGTGCAAGGTGCTCTCGATAAAGGAGTGATCGAAAAATGAGATATCGGCGGATTAACCTCGGGATACAGAAAGCATTAATAAATGAAAGTCGCTCCAATGATAATGAGCAAGATGAACAGGACGATGATTAAAGCAAATCCGCGACCAGCTCCAAATCCGCCGTAACCACCATAACCGCCATATCCATAGCCGCCATACCCGCCCTGGCATCCACAAGATCCATCGTAAAAAGGTTGGTTATTAAACAAGGGTAACACCTCCTTTGTATTTAGAATCATTTAGGAGAAAGATAAACTGTGAGAAAGTGAATAAGATCATTTATTTTTTAGGGATACCCAGGTCCAAACGGAAGTAATCTTTCATCTCATCTTGGATGACTCTTCACCTCACAATGATCATTAATGATTGGACGTTTTATTCATATGCTAGTCGGACCAGTGAAGAGCTTGTCCTCGAAACAAATGGGCGAATAACTAATTAAAAAAAGGATCGGATCCAACTGAGCGATATCGATACACTATTTTTATCACAGGAGGTAATTATCGGGACAAAAATACTGAAATATTAACCTTCTTGTCGTACGAATTGTCACTATAAGTGAAGGACATTTTATGAGCGCTTAACCGGCACTCTACTTTTAAACTCTGAATATGATTTTTAAAATCATTCGTTCATGCAGGAATATTCATCTCCCTGAAGAAATAAAATAAGGGAGAGGTGTTGTGAATGTTGGACATGATTGATATTCCAAGATTTAATTTTATTGAGCCCAGTCATGAAAAAGGTTCTAAGAATGCTGAACACACTTATTTTGTCACTACGGATGTCAATGAGGCGGTTGAGCATTATCTCCAAAGGATCAGAGAAAATAAATTTATTTATATGACCATTAGCACAATAGGCGGAAATGTCTGTGTGGCTAAATCTCTTGGACTGAACAGTAATAAAACCGAAGCTAAAATCATTAGAGTGGATCAAAGTATAAATCGAGAAGGCCGACAGTTTAAAACTTATACGGAAGAATTTATAAAAATAGTTGAGAAACGAATAGAAGCGCAAAAGGCGGGTTAATAAATGAATCATATAAAGTTTCCATTTTTCATTTCATCATTTACAAATTCATTATCAGGATCAAGATCTAATATCTTTTTTGCAAGCATTTTACCTTCTTCTCTGGATACTAACTCATCAGGTTCAATACTTAAGTGCAGGAGATCAGCCAGATAATCAACATATTCTGGATCTTTTTCATCACTTAATTCAACCGCTTTCCTAGCGTGATATAGGGCTAAATTAGGCGCACCATCAAAATCATTTAAGTCGAATGAAAAAATACAATGAAGTATATGATGCAACGACGCGGTTTCACCATTTGCAAATAATTGCGTCATCAAAGACACCCATGCCAAATTTTTTTTATCGGCATAGATAAATTCGACTAGGTCATTATATAAGTTTGATGCACGTAAATTTTTTGCATATTGTAAAGCTTTACTTAATTCGTGGCTTTTTAGTAATGTTCCTAACTTATTCATTTTTGAATCCATCCATTAGAAATGTAAATTCAAGACATTAAATTAAAAAATATTATTCATTTGGATTTGTTATTTCGCTTAATAAATTTCAGTATACTTCATTTGTATTTTTGTTAGCAATCAAGATACACACTGTTGCAATGATTGCCGATTTATAAAATTCAATACAAACGTTCGTTCTTGATTTCCCTGCCCCGTACGCAAGTATCTTCTTGGGAATGCGATCAGTATCTCGAAACTTATTAATCTGATTGAAACTCTGAAACTTCTTGGCACACATAGCGCTGAGGAGTTTTTGTTTTGCCCGTTTTCAGTGGCCAAAATAAATCACATACCGAATGTTCATTATTTTGCCGGTTTTTTGCCAGACATTTAAGACTTTATCGGTGTACTTTTCGACTTGACTTATCTCAAAGGTATGGGCTTAAATATTATCGGTAATCTCCATAGAACTATGACCGGATTGCATTTCCCCTTTTCTTTTATGGATGGAAGCAACATGTCTTGACGAAGAGGGGTTCTACTTTTCGGGATAGAAGATCAGTACAAAGTTCACCTGTATGAGCTTCTCGGAAAGCATGATTTAAAAGCCAAGCCGCATGATAGATGACAGGAGGGAGAAGAGATTTAATTGAATGCTCAAAAGAGCACCCGGTGCATGGTGCCCTCTCTAAAGGAGTGATCTAAAGGATTGGGCATCGTTGGGTATCGGTGGATTAACCTTAGGATGCGATAAACATTAATAAACGAAAGTTGCGCCAATAATAATGAGCAAGATGAAGAGAACGATGATTAATGCAAATCCGTTACCAAATCCAAAACCGCCGTATCCACCGTATCCACCATATCCGCCTCCGTACGCAGCATTAACAGGATACCCCATGAACAACACCCCCCCTTTCATGTGATAGTGCATTATATGAGCGGATAGACGGATGCGGAATGATTAAAATGCCTATTTGAGAAGATACGAAGGCAGAGGTCGGTGTAAAGAGGACAGAATTCTTGTGATAAATCCGGTGGTATCGCAGGTGGGATACCATTTGCTTTGATTTTAATAGGCACGGTAATACCGCGGTTTAGGAATATTTGAAAAAGAGTGATTTGTAAGTACGACCATAAAGCGGAAAATTAGAACCATCCAAGATTGATACTGATAATTTCAGACAGTAATCCCAGAAGAATTAAGCAGCCAATGATTATCATAAGAGTTCCAATTACTCGTTTTCTTTTGATTATAACAATGGTTCCACTTAGCAAAAACGCAACACCGGGTGCAATGATTGAGAACAAAATTGCATAACCAATGATTTGCATGGTTGAATCTCCTTTGCATAAAAAAAGCTCGGATCCCTCCGAGCGCTCTCGATAAGAATATTTTACCATACAGGGGGATTCCGGTGCACATTGAAAAAAACGATCCCGGTTAATCCTCAAAATATGAAAGCAGAGATAGATGCTATGGAAAATACAATTTTTATTTTATTAATGGACAAACCTTGAAGTATCCAATGCAAGAATGTGGGACAATAGAGTTATCATTTCAGAAATATAAACTAGGACGTTCAACTTATAAAATTATAGCGGATCAACAATCGCTTAATTGGGTGAGGGGATAAAACAATGAACATGATTGATCCAATATCTCTGAAATTGTCAAATTATTTGATTAACAAAAGAAAGAGATTAATAGCTAATCGTAAGTATGCTGAAGGCTCCGAAAAACATTCAGATGGATATTATCTTGTTTCGATCAACGACTTAAAAAAAATATTACCTCATCACTCAGTAAGTAGTGTTATTTCAGATATAAAATTTCTGTTAAAAGATGGATATATTGAGCAGAATTATGGGGAGTTAAATGATTTTACGGTATTGTTGACCAATCCTGATAAAAAAGTATTTGAGATTTCAAGCAAGGGGTGGTCATCTATACGTATTTTCTATTTTCATTTAATCAGTTTGATTGCACTGTCTATGATTCCGATTTGTTTGATTGTTCTACTCGTAATGCTGTATTTTAAGTGATTGAAAATAAAATTCCCATGAAACTTAATTGAATATCAATAGGGTTGCCTTGCAAAAGGAAGAAAAAAGTCTTCCCGCATGACCCGTTGATGTTCCTGATCGCTGTACAATTGAACGCCCCATGGCCAAGAATTTTGGCGGGAATTGCCCGGAACTCCTGAAGACCGCTTCGACAAAAACGCTCAGAAATCCTGTCTAATCAACCATTTTATATGTTCAGCAAGCCCTATACCTATATAGGGCTTGCTGAATCCATTTTAGTATTTAAACACTTGGATAATTACATTATTGAATGGGAATAACAATATAAGTAAATCAAAACGAAAAAGGATGATACTGTGATTTACATATATAATGATTTTGGCGGGACGCATACTACAGCATTAGCTGCAGCTTATCATCTAAAAAAGATATCTACAGATCATAAGTTAACTAGAGAAGAAATTTTATCTGTTCCTTACTTTAATCAGTTAAATAGTTCTGATATGGGTAAAATTGTTTTTCATGGAGTGGATGATGATGGAAATTCAGTTTATACGGTTGGACGTGGTGCCTCTAAACACATGCTTCCGGCTTTAAAAAATTTAAGTTTATTGTTACAAGAG
This sequence comes from Sporolactobacillus pectinivorans, assembly GCF_002802965.1. Taxonomy (NCBI): domain Bacteria; kingdom Bacillati; phylum Bacillota; class Bacilli; order Caryophanales; family Sporolactobacillaceae; genus Sporolactobacillus; species Sporolactobacillus pectinivorans. Next base: position 2,072,181 of record NZ_NXGA01000001.1, read on the forward strand.
AAATATGAAGGCCATCAAAAAATTATTTATTCCAACACATCACCAACTGTTCCAGTTGCTATGACGATAGGCGGATTATTTTCCAGATGGCTAAAAATCGATTTTATTGGAGTACCGCTGTTAGTATTTGGAGCGAAACAATGTTATCAGGATATCATTCGACTTGTAGAGCACACTAAAGATACAGGAAAAATTACTAAGGAAAAAGTAACAGTATTAAAAAATAAATCATTTAAGTAATTGTAATCACTTTCAGTTGGTGCTTTTTCTTTTGCTTCAAAACGAACAATCTGCCAGTAGGAGGTGAGGTATCATGAGTAGATGACAACAAGGATAAAAAGGCTGCCAGGATTATCAAAATGGCATGAAGTACAAGGATATTGCCGATAAATAGATTTTGTTTCTAGTCATGTAGACTAGTTACTGGCTTCCTTTTTCTTTTTAGTGCAGTAAAATGAATTGCTGAAGATATTTCTTGAAAATTAAAAGAAGGGCACCGAGGCAAGGTACCCTCTGAAAGAGGAAGTTTGATGAGCATCGATGGGTGCGGCATTTTTTTAATAAACGACAGTAGTTCCAACAATAATTAGCAGAATGAACAGCACAACGATTAAGACAAAGGTACTGCCGCCACTGTATCCACCATCATATCCCAAGAGAAGCACCTCCTTGTCATGTGATACTGCATTTTATGATTTGACAAGTAAGCGTGAAAGGGACAAATAAAGGAATGAAAATGACTGTTTCGGAAGAAAAACTAAGCTGTTTGGAAAGTGCGTAAATACGGTGTCTCTTTTTTGAGGATGTTGGTTTGGACGAACATGCCTCATAGCAACAGGGCTTTTGATATCCTTTTATTTGATAAAAGGATGCGTGACGTGAACTGATGGCGAGTTTGACCAAGCGCTCTAGTACTAGATTCTGAATGAAACGATTCAGCCTACTGCAAGGCGATAATAATATGGCCGGATCATTGACGGAAAAGAACCCAAGTGAAACAATATATGGCACATTTCGATACATATTAATCGAAAAGGCCTGCTCTATAAAGCCTAAATTGTCTTTTCTTTGCGAAGAAGGGTATAAAATTAATGCTTTGGAATCATTAATTCATTCTAAAAATTGGCGATACACATATGAGGAGATGATTGATTTGTCAATAGACAATTCTAATAATGGGTTGAAAGAAATCGTTTCTCTATTGAATACTGAAAATAAACCGCTACAATCAGACGAGATCGCTCATAAGCTGAATAAGGATACCAAACAGGTATTAAGAATACTGTGGAATCGAACCTGCCAAGGGGTAGTCAAAATAGTCGTCACGAAGAATAAAAATAATTATATTTGTCGGCCCAGCTATGAACTTGAAAAAAGAGTTAGCCAGCAGTAAAAAATTTTTAACTGAACAAGAGAAGAGCACAGAGCATCCGAGCGGGTGCTCTTTATCTTACTGATTATCTTGACGAGACGATGAGGCAGCTTAAAGCCCCTTAGCAATAAATATTGACTACACGATAAAAGCAACAACAATAATTACAACAAGAAACATGCATCCGGGTTTTCCGATAAAGGTACGATCAAATAAGTCAGTCTGTTCATTTTTATTATTGCTGTTATGGTTTTCTGTGCTCATCTAATCACAATTCATTGTATAATGAGAATTAATCATCTAACATCTAGCAATTAACCTTTATTGTATTGAATGAATCGCTTGGTTGTCTAGCTGTTGAGCTAAGTGTTTAGCATTTTTCTTGATCAGTGACGCTATTAAGATGGTCATACGGTCATACGCTAGTGGAGAAGTATTGTAAATTAATGTTACAAGATCAAAATGAGTTTTCGCTCGGGTTTCAGTCCGGAAAGGAGTATTGTTCAGCTTCATTCCGCTCTATTTTTTTTATTGTTGTGATTGTATAGGGCATCCATTATAAAAATAAGGATTAGGAGCGGAACAGCTATAAAATGGTATTTATAAGGGGTGAAGAACAAAATTAATCCTGCAACAATACAAAATAACAAAAGCATCAAAAAATGTTTTTGTTTTCTGCTAATCAATGTGATCACTCCTCCTTTTTAAAGGGTTCGGATTTTCCAAGCCATAACGATAGGTTAATTTTACCACATTTGAATCCAATGCGATTTAGAGAAGTGAAGATAGGTAGATCCGTACTCAATGTCATTAAAAGGATAAAGAAAAGCAGGAAGAGAAGTTACTCACAGAATGTATATTGGAAATCGGAAGGGCATTGAATTCTTCCTCACGGATCTAACGAGTAAAAATTATAAATGTGAAGGCCTTAAATGCCATCTTGATTTAGAAGGAAGTTATGAATTTTGACAATGATAAAAGCGTGTTTCATTTTTTTCTTATCAGGGTGTGCTGAAATCGGTGGTGGATATCTTATTTGGCAATGGCTGCGTGAAGGACGTTCCGGGTGGTTTGGCCTGATAGGAGGTTTCGTACTATTTGTATATGGCATTATTGCAACATGGCAAGTATTTCCAAATTTTGGAAAAGTATATGCCGCATATGGCGGAGTATTTATTGTCATGAGCATTCTTTGGGGCTGGTTTATCGACAAAAAGGCTCCGGATATAAATGAACTTGTAGGTGGGTTAATTTGCCTTGTAGGCGTCAGTATTATTGTGTCGTCAAGAGGTTAATGAATGAAGCATACAATTTAATTACATTTTGGGCACCCGTAAGGTGGTTTTATTTTTGAATCATGCAGGAAAATGTCTCTATTTGGAGAATGGTAAGGTAATCTGAGGATGGGGATGTTGACTTATGGATGAAAAGAGCGTTGAGCTTTTAAAGGAAATAATAAATAAGGCAATGGGTGGCCTTCCGGTACATGATATAAACGGATCTAAAAACTTCGATAAAATGGTGTTACTAAACAAAGCAGGTTTCAAATATAATTACAAGGAAAAGACTTTCCAACGGGGAGACATCATCTTAACATTGACAGAAATAGGACTTTCGATATTTCCTAAAATTGTTGATATAGCACTGGATAAATAAATTTGAGTTACTGGCACCCTTTGGGGCGCTTTTATTTTTCCTAAATGGAGGTTGGGTGAAATGTAAAGCCACGGTCAAGAGATCCAAAACGTTATGAAACAAACAGTGTTTTGCCGAAAAGTAAAGATAAATTAAAATTAATCGACCTCGCAAAATAAATGACTGTCACATCCAGCATCATTCGGCAAGATAAATGGGATCACAGACTAAAAGAAAGCAGTCCTATTCATTTGTATTGTAAAAAAAAGTAAGCTCACGACAGTGTTCGACAAAGATTTCAAAATATTAGTTGTATTATAGAGATGGGAAGAAAGGAGGAAGTTAATACGAAAATTTCGTCGATTCAGGTTGCAGATAAAATGAATGAATGGTATAGGGCCATTCAAAACTATGAGGTAGAAAAATCTCATCAACTACAAAGGGAGATTAAACAACTTCTCAACCATATGGAAGAAGATCAAACGGTGCTATTGTATTATTCTTTACTTGATTTTCGCATGCGACTGAACGATGAGAATCCGGAACAAAAAGAAAAAGCGACGAAAACCTTGAAATCTATCGATAATAATGAAGAACAGTTAACTGGAATTTTGAACTACTATTATTGGTTTTTTAAAGGTATGTATGAGTTTAAAGGACATAATTACTCTGCCGCTATTTCAAGCTATAAAGTTGCGGAAAAAAGAGTGGAAGAACTGAACGATGATATTGAAAAGGCAGAATACTATCACATCTATATTATGAATTAAAATATACCAGCCTGTCAATCAACTTTGCTGAGTCTGCAATTGCGATATACCAGTGCCATCCTGAATATTTACTAAATCGTTTTTTTTGCAAAAATATTATAGCTCTTAATTTATTGGATAATTACGAATTTGATAAGGCAATGAATGCCTTTTTGGAAGCAAGTGATCTAGCAAAAAGCTCCAATGATCAAAGGCTTAAAGCCATTGTTAATATTAATATCGGTATTGGGTATATGAAACAGGAACTTTTTGACCGAGCAGAACTTTATTTCCAAAAATCATTAGCATTATTTTTACAGTTAAATGACCACTATACGCCGAAGGCATTTTTCAATCTCTTCGAGTCGTATGTCAAACTTGGAAAAGAGAAGTTGGCAGAATCAATCTATAAAAAAGGAATAGAAAATGCTATGTTTTGGGGTGACAATGAGTTCATAGCAAAGATTAATCTTGTGCGAGAACTTATGCCTGATCGGGGACATAAGGAGAATATTGATAGGGCGTTTTTCAATTTACAGCGTTTGAATTTGTATCCTGATATTGAATCTTATTCAATTGATTTTGCCCGCTATTTTACGCGGAAAGGAAATTTGAAAATAGCTAACCACTATTATGAATTAAATATATTGGCAAATTTCTTACTCTTTTATCGTCAACAAACCCAATTAAATTAGCAGACAGAGGAATCGGAGGAAACAGTGTTCCTGCCACTCTAAATGTTTAAGTACTGATTGAAGTGAATTAACTCATTAAATCATGCTTGTGCGGACGCTGGAATTTGACCGAGTTGGAGTAATTAGGAAAGCAAGACTGATTAACTGAGCACCCGATTAGTGCTCTATTTTTTATTCAGCAATTCATAAGGTCAATTAAATCCAAAGATGGCGCGTTCGTTGAGAGGGCAAATAGATTGCATCATGTGACTTGACTGATCCCCGATACTTAACATGTTGCAATTTAGTCACACATTGAAACGTAATCCGCTATAGTAAAAATTTTCTACATGTGTATGATTAATCCCAGGGGGGAATTCATACGAAAGCCAAATTGATTACCAGAACGAGTGCTACTGAATTTGAGAAGGATATGAATTTTTTGTTGGGAAAAATTGGCGGAGATCTGGTGGATATTGAATTTAATGCAGCTGATAATAAGACGAATGAGCGATATTCAGCACTAATCGTATATAAAGAAAAGAAAATTAAGAGTACGTGATCGGTGCTCTGTTTTTAAATCCGCCAGTATGTTTTTTAAGAGAAAGGGATAAAACACTGGAACATAGTTCCCTTTGAGCATCTGAACTACATGATCAACTCCTCTCTAACGTTTCTTGTCTTACCATACACGCTTTAATTTAAAGAATTCCTGTAGGTAACCCCAAACAGAAACAGGTGACATAACGAGTTGGTAAAAAAGAATAAACAAAATAAATCCCAATTTATTTTTTCTAATACGAAGATTTAATTTTTTAAAAACGAAATATTTTTGATAAAAATAGAGCAAGCCATAGCTAATGAATGTTAATGGCAAAACCAATATTGTCGTCAAGCCGACAATCCAGTAAATACCAAAGAAAGCTAAAATTAATCCGGGTATCCAGCAAAGAGTGTACACAACATCGAGATAAGGCATCATCAGATTAATTCCAGTGAGATACTTGGTAAACAATTGCGGTTGGCGCCATGGCTTAACTTCGGTCAGCCCCTCAATCATCCCTCTTGCCCATCTGGATCGTTGTTTGGCAAAATGTTTTAATGTAGTTGGCGCATCTGTAAAAGCGATGGCAAGTGGTTCAAAATATACTTTCCAATTTCGGTGTAGAAGCCTCCAAGTTAATACGATATCCTCACCTATGGCATCCGGCCATCCTTGAACTTCTCGTACACATTCTGTCTTATATAAACTGAAGGCGCCTTGTGCAACGAGTGTTCCTTGATAAAGCCCTTGTAATCTTTTAATAGATGCTATGCCTAAGAAATAATCCCATTCTTGTATTCTTGTCCAAATAGAAGCACGGCTATTACGGACCAGCATAGATCCAGCAACGGCACATACATTATCAGGACTATTTATTATTCTAGATACCAAGAAACGAACGGCAGAAGGATGAAGTAATGTATCTGCGTCTAAGGTAATGACATATGGGGTTTTGACAAATTGCAATCCTTTGTTCAAAGCATGAAATTTACCGGGTTTTTGCTCGTGCAGAATTTCAACGTTTAAATCAAATGCTTTTGAGGCTCTATTAACTTCTCTGTCTGTATGATCAGAAGAATTATTGTTTATTACAACAACGCGTATCTTCTCTTTGTAATCCTGATCGGCAACATATTTCAAAGTGTTAAATATAGATTCTTCTTCGTTATAAGCGGCAATAAGCAGCGTCACTTGCTCATTAGGGAACCTGTTATTAATAATAGGCTGTTGGTCAAGTAATAAGCTGATCACAAGAAAAGCATTCATGTAGCCGGGAATGTAAGCAATACCGCCGACGATCATCACAGCTATAGGAAATGTAACAACTGAAGAAAAGTCTCTAATCCAAGGCAGCGAAAGATAAACTGAAAAGAAAAGCCAGCTCAATGAAACAAAGTGACTGATCCAAAACTTAAGGTTTACGCTGATATAAAACTTCCTAGGCTTGTATTCTGGCTCAATAGGAGTTAGGTTGGGTTGCATTTCACTCTCCAAAGTAATATCGTTTTAAATTATTTCAATATTAACCTAGTACATTATACCCATTTTTCAGCCTATGATCAATCGCTTGAATAACGTAACAATTCAAAAGAAATATTCGTTTAATAGCGTGAACGCACACGGGGGGTACATAAAAATGAAAATTGCTGCACTCTATGATATTCACGGTAACTTTCCAGCGCTGAAAGCAGTTCTTAATGAACTCAAAACAATACAGCCGGATTTGATTATCGTTGGAGGTGACATAGTCTCAGGACCGATGCCTGTTCAAGCACTGGACTGCCTATTGCGTTTACGCAAAAGGACAAACGTTAATTTTATTAGAGGAAATGGAGACAGAGAGGTTGTCGAAGCGTCAAGAGGATTAAAGCTGCCCCAATTATCAGACCAAGGTCGTCAAAATCAACAATGGGTCGCTAATACATTAACTGCAAGGCGTCTTGAATTTCTCTCAGACTTGCAAAGTACAACGGAGATTCATACTAAAAATCTTGGTGATCTCTTATTTTGCCATGCAGCACCAGAAAGTGATGCAGACATTTTTACTCCAATGTCACCAAAAAAATGGCTCAAAACACTCTTTGCTCATGTTAATCAGCCAATAGTTGTGTGCGGGCATACTCATATGCAATTCAAGATAGAACTTGGGAAAACGTGTATTATGAACGCGGGAAGCGTTGGGATGCCCTTTGCGAAACGACCAGATGCATACTGGCTGCTTATTAATTCATCAGATGGTATTAAATTTAAACAAACGCAATATGATTTTGGAAGAGCAGCGAAAGACATCGGAAAGAGCAACTATCCAGCTGCTGACGATTTTGTAAAAAATAATTTGCTTCACATCCCAAATGAGGAAGAATCAATGGCATTACTTGAAAAAATATCAAAAAATAGATTGAAATAAGAAAAACTTCTAGCGAAAAAAATTCAGATAGATTAAAAAACTAAAAGATTGTTGCTGTGTATACAGATTTAGCGGCAGTGTCATTGAACTTAGTTTGATCAAGCTGCCTCCCATCCCGGGATCGGCCAGCCTGAAAATGCTCAGGGAGGCATTAAACAGGTTCCGGGCTTTGATAATCCCCGTTCGTGCAGCATTGGAATTGTTGATCGCTGGCGTGTTTCTCCTGCCAAGCAATGAATATTTATCCTGTGGTGGGGAAAGTGCTTGATTGAAACTGAATGCAAGGTATACATAGACACACAGGAATAACAGGGAGTTTCCCGCGTGAAATACCACATGGCACCCAAGATCATCAGTCTGATGGATCGTGCGTTTTCTGAAGCGAAAACGACAAAGTTCCTGAACGAGGCAATTTGTCTATGCATACTGTATGGATATCCTATTTAAAAAGTAGCGATGCAGAATCAAAGCAGGAATGAACAGTTTCTATATTGAATTCCAACCGGAAATGAATACAGTACTTTGACAAAGTTTTAAAAATTTATGAAACGGTATCTGGGAGTGGTAAACATCAAAGGATTTATTGAATTTCACACCGGAAACGACTCTTATCGGATATTGCTCAAGATCGACGATATCAATATGATTTTTGAAACAGAAGATGCAAGGGCGAGAATCTATCTCGAGAATGGTGAAGATTACTATACTTATGAATCTTATGACGAAATTAGGAGTGCCATCCAGGAGGCATGGGATGATTGACTGGCATTGACTTCACCATCACAAATACGGTGTGCCATTCTCTCTATGATTGTTGTACGCCGGAGATTAAATTTGGATTAAAAAAATGCCGCTTTTTCATGAGTTTACGAACCTGTGTTTCCGGTGTACTGATGTGAATGAGGACTAGCACCATTTACAGTGGTCGTGCCTCTAAATTCGTGATAATGCCTCCATCCGGAGGGCCCGTTACGACTGATATCTCATGCCGGTGTCCATCGTCATAAGAGGTAAAAGAAAAATACCGGTGTATGTAAGGTACCCCATTCGGAGCAGTAGTTCTGCATATTGATACCTCCTCATGTCAAAAGAAGTCTCCCTATTAAATTGATGGACATGAACGGGTCTACCGTCCCAACTTGTTATAAAAAGTTGATGAGAAGGAAACGGGTCTGAATCGTTGGAATGAAACATGAAATCAGTAACAGGAATTCCCATTTGTACGCTCCTTTTATTACATGAGCGCTCAGGACGGGAATTCATATTCATAATTATTCGGTCTAGAACAGTGGAAGAAATTTATTAGATATCAAAAGGACACCCGGCCAAGGTGTCCGATACACGGCAAGATAAAGGATACTGACAAGAATGGGAAGCGCGAAGAAATTAGTAAAAAAGGGTGGCACCAACAATGATCAAAAGAATGAACAATACAACGATTAGAGCAAAACTGTTGATACGGGAATATCCTCCAACTGGATAAGTTTGATATCCGCCGCAGCCGCATGAATAGCCCATAAAGGCACCTCCTCATCAAGTGATAGTGCATTATATGAGTGGAGGTTTATGTGCGGAAGGGACAGATTAAGGGGGAAAACAGCCTGTTTAAAGAGGAAAATTTGACTTAGGAATAGCGGAATTTTCCACAATACCGGTAATAAGGGGGCATGGCTAGACTGAATATCAGCTACAGACCGGGGCATAGCAGAGGTGTTGTGTATTAGTTCAGTGACCGCGGATACTAGATACTTTCAGATGAATTTGTTTTGGATTTTTCCTTTTGTTCTTTGGATTTTGTCGTTTTATTTTTTAAGGCATAAAGTGCCATAAAGATTAGAAGCAGCGCAATGCGCAAAAACGAAAATTTAAAGGGAATGACCAGTAGGATTACCAGAATTGAAGCAATATAAAGCAGAGATAAAAACAAAGGAGAGTGTTTATATTTATATAGCATTAAACTCATGATTTTTTTCATTGAAAATCATCTCTTTAGATCAGTCATTTTCTCATAAATCAATTATAACTAATATGTATTGTAAACGCTATAAATTTATGGATTATTTAATAATTATTGTTCATCTAGCACACAGAATATTATCAGAAACCACTGCTTATGGAGAAAAATTATTGCTTAACTGCTCAGAGAAGGCATCGAACTGTGGATGGAAAGACTTAAGGTGAGAAAAATTTCATGAATGATTAAAGGACAAGGACACCTAGTTGCAAGGTGTCCCTATGTGGAGATGCATGGGTTTGGAGTCAGGGGTAGATCAGTAGTAATTAGTAGCAGAAAGTGGCGCCAATAATAATCAACAAGATAAACAGGACGATGAGCAACGCAAAGCCATTACCATAACCATATCCGCCTCTGCATCCGTCGACAACAGGAGCTCCCATAAGCGATCCCCCTTTTTTAAGTGATAATGCATTATATGAGCGGATAGACAGATGCGGAATAGTTGATAAACCCAATTGTGGGTGAATATATTTTACAAAATAAAAATTAAAGGAAAATGATTGTTATGATCATGAATAGAAATAGGAATAAATACCCGAAATGTGATAAGGGCGAAGAAACCCGTCGTTGCGACTATAATCAATAGCACACTTTAAGGGAGCGATGAAATTATGAGTACGGAGTATCGGTCCTTTATTGAATTATTTTGGGAAGTTAACAAGCGTTTGGACAGCGTTGAGAGAAGCTTATCACTGTTAAATGAATTGTGCGATCGGATCGAGGAACATCAATCGATGGATGGATAACAAAAAACCGGAACCTCCAGCTGTTTATTAAATTCGGAGTATATCTTTATTGGACATTTTGATCGTTCTTGTACCAGGATCGTTCACATTCGTTTCTCCTCATCAAAATATTCGAATTCGACTCTCGGTGTGATGAGATGGAGTTTATCTCGAATAACCGATACAGAAATACGGCATCTAGTTACACGACGGACGGAGAAGAGAATGATTAAAGGACACCCGGGTGCAAGGTGTCCTTTATGTGGAGGTGCATGGATTGGAACCAGGGAGGCGGATCGGAAGCGGTTAGTAGCAGAAAGTGGCGCCAATAATAATCAACAAGATAAATAGGACGATGAGCAAAGCAAATCCGTTGCCATAACCATATCCGGGGCCTGCAACAGGAGCTCCCATAAGCGACACCTCCTCGACACGTGATAATGTATTATATGAGCGGATAGACGGATGCGGAATGATTAAAAAGCCCATTTGAGTAAACAGTCCAGCCACAATAGAAGATGCAGGCAAGATTTTATTTAAACCCTAAACATCGAGTGTAAATTAATTTGAGAAGATGATGTGTGAAGGATATCGAATTATCAGATCTTTGAACATAAGTAAACAAGAATATTCTTCAATCAATCCATAAGGTCGGAATTTTAATGACAAAATGGTTGAATGTGGTTTCGAGGGTCAATCTCAGGCGTTTGACGGCAGCTTAAGTGTTCTTGGAAGAGATCAAATCTCAGGGCTGGTCATTCATAAATGGCAGTCAGGTTTTAAAGAACGATTCAACAGCGTTATAAGGGCTTCTGTGGATAAAAAAGTAACCTGTTTGGCAATGTGCTGATTGATTTCATTGAAACTAAAGAGATCCAACTTTTTGACTTATAACTAAATAGTTATCTAAGCGAAGAACACAAGGTACTGATTGAGACCGAATCAGTGCCTCTTTTATTCTAAAAAAATTCAATGCGATGTTCTAAAACTGGCACTCCGTGCATAGTATTATAAATACTATTATAAAAGCGAATGTGAGGCTAGGTTAAATGAACAAAGAAAACAAAAAGATTCACTACTTATCTGAACATGGTTGGAGTCCTAAGCAATATATAAACAATAATACAACAACGGTCATCTGGAGACTTCAAATAAGCGACGGAGCTCATCGGGAACAGTCCGAGTTGAGCTTGCTGGAGATAAAAATGCTGACCTATAAAGGATTAACCAGGCACTGCGAATATATTGAAAATCGCTTGAGGAGAAGTTTGGAAAGAGCAAGAAAAAACGGCCCATTTACGAGTAAAATATATGGATAAAAGTGGCCGACATGAAGGAAATAACTTTCATGCATAAAAATGCATCCAATTGACAAACGATAAAGTATTCCGGAAAACGAACCGAATCAGGATAAGTTGGAGATGATAAGATTGAAAATCAAAGTTTTTTCAGATTTCCAATCCAGCAAATTGGAGAACGTGGTGAATGAATTTTTAAAGAATCATGGGAAGATTGAAAAAATTGAATTCAGTACATCTCAAAAAGACAACGATGATATGGTCTACGGAGACAGAGAAAAGATGTTTTATTCAGTCATGATCGCGTATGATGGGTAATTAAATTATTGGCGAAAGCATCCTTTGGGGTGCTTTTTTGTTGCCTGTTAAATGATCAGTAATAATTTTTCTGATATTAACTGCCCTATATATTGGGATATATTTAACGGGTGTTGGAACGAATGAGAATTGATAAGCCAAGGCAAAAAAAGATGCCATTAGGTAAGAACCCAATAATAAATGGTTGAATACATATAAAGTCATAAGGGATGAAAAACAAAAGGGGTGACTAGAATGAATCAAACCAAAGCAGCTGTGGTTTTGAATGAGAAGAATAAAGTCGTTGCGGCTGCGCTTTATCTTGGTGGAGTTCTGTTCTTCTTAATCGGCTCAATCATTGCGTTCAATGCGGCTTATCGCTCATACGTCTTTGCTGCAGAAAATATCCCCGTATAATTTTTTCAGGCTTCATATATTGGCGAGTTGTTTGACCGTAAAAATGGAGTTTACAGATGAAGAAACGGTCAGAATAATCAAACGGGCAAATGGATTTATTAAATATTTTTTTAAAGGCGCACGAGAAAGGTGCCCTTTAAAGGAGTGATCAAACGGATTGGATCATCGACGGTTAATCTTGAGTAGTGGTGAATATCAATGATAATGAACAAAATGATGATTAGCACAAATCCGTTGCCAAATCCAAAACCACTAAATCCACATCTGCCGTACTCATACCCGCATGCGCCACACTGACAGGAAAGCCCATAAAGTATCCCACATATCAGGTGATGATGCATTATATGACGGTTAAACAGATGGGGAATGATTAAAAAGACTATTTGCCAACTAGGCATACAATGTGAAAACAAAGAGGCAAATTATTTATTTGGTGAACCTGGTAGTTCTGTAGTCTGGTCATCAATTGAATGTGCCTAGCAGGATCTCTTCGGAGGTCCTCTTGTTTTTGCGCAAAAATACTGATTTACCCGTCTTTTCGGGCAGATTGGGGCAAACATAAACTGTAAAAAAATGAATCCCAGAGGTAATGACATTGAACAAATATGACTTGATTTACGGGAGATTGCCACAGTTTTGGGGGCGGTGACAGGATATCTGTACGGCAACTGGTATCCGCTAATGGGGGCCTTAATCGCTTTTATTGTCCTTGATTATATTTTATAAATCTGTCGTCAAGGTGGCACACGGAAGGACAGCAGCACTAACTTAACGATTGACGCATAATATTGTTTCCTGTAAAGTGGAGCGGGCCTTCACAAAAATTACAATAATTTAATTTTTGATTAATACGAACAATTTATAATAGAACATGTAAAAAAATATGCGAGGATGAGTGATATGAAAAGAAAATTGTCATATTTGCAACTTTTAAGAACAAATAAATCAAAGATTTTAGCAGACAGCGACGAGCTGGACAGGATAGACACTATAATTGATCAGAGACGTACAAATGGAAATCAGAAAACAATAAAAAAATGAAGGTAAGAGGGAGGCTGCAAAGTGTGCGGGTTCCTTTTTCGTATACAAAAAAACCGGTCACATTGACCGGCGAAACAGAGAACCCGGTTTTATTTGTTTAAAATCTGATCCAAACCGAAATTATAGAGATCATCATATTTCTTATCGTTTTTTAATAAATCATAAAGTGTAACAAATTTGTATCCACGGCTTTGCAGGGTGGGAATGATGATTTTAAGGGCAGCTACAGTCTGTTTCCGGTTTCCTCCCGAATCGTGCAGCAGAATAATATCACCGCTCTTTATATTTGTCAGGACGTGACGGACAATCCGTGAAACCCCTGGTTTGGACCAATCTTTGGGATCTTGATTCCAAGACCACAGAATGATTTCGAAATGATTTTTTTCAGATATAAGGACCGTTTGTGCATTAATATCTCCTCCTGGCGGACGAAGAAGCCTGATTCTTGGCGGCCCTTGATACTGGTTAATCAGATCATCGGTTTTAGAAACCTCATTCAAAAAGAATGCGTTGGATTTTCCGTGGAGTGAAACATGAGAAAAGGTGTGGTTTCCCAGTTCATGACCTTCCGCGACCTCGCGTTTAACCAGATCCGGATAAGCCTGCATGCGTTTGCCGATCAGAAAAAAAGTGGCTTTAGCATGATATTTCTTAAGTACATCCAGTACTTGGGGTGTATAGACCGGATGAGGACCATCATCAAAAGTTAAGGCAACGGACTTTTGATGATTCCGTACATCCCAGACGACGCTTCCTCTGGGTTCATAATCAAAGCGGTCAATCATGGCGATTGCCGCTTTGCCAAAGATACATTGGAACAGCACAATGGTCAGGGCTAAAAAAATGGGCGCAGCGCGTCTAAACCGGCACATCAAGAGTCGTCTCCTGTTAGATCAATATGTGCTTTAGTATCTGCAAATAGGGTTTCATCATACAGAAAATAAGAAGACCGTTGAGGTAGCAGAATTTTTTATCACGGAACACGAAGGGATTTGATAAGGGAACATGGAATACTCTGTATCAAAGTGCAGAGTAACAGCAAAAAGGGATGGTAAAACTAGAAAAAAATACTATTGCTGAGAAGGTCAGCATTCAGATCGTTGATGCAAATGTTCTAAATGCCTGCAAATTACAATTTGTGGCTAGAAAATATTCTGAAATTTTAGATTGCTTTTCAAACTGACCAGGCTTCCTCTGTTTAGCAATTCCCTAACATATAGGACGAACGTATGTTTTACTTTCTGGCATACATCGAACGTATTTTCGTGTATACTAATGAAAAAAGGGGGATGAACAGCATGCATCAGGGCGATATAGTTGAAATTATCTATCAGGACAGCAACGGGAAATTTAGTCAGCGATATATCCGTATTATTTCTGCTTCCGGAACGTATGTAAAAGCTTATTGCTTTACACGTCATAAAATTCGCACGTTCTTAAAGGCGCGTATCTTTTCCGTGAAGCAAGTAAAAAGCGCCTGAATTGCGGATACAGTAAGCCACATGTGTGAAAAATATCGTTGGGAGAGTCGGAGCAGGTGAAAGAATTTTATTAAGCTCAAATCAAGAAACCGGCACAAAGAATCAAAACTAATGTTGCATATACCGTAATATTTTTGGACTCTGGTTTTTTATAAATGTCAAAGTCAGTTGACTTTGTCACATAATTGCGAAAGGACGAGTTCCGAGAGAAGATCAAATCAGCGTAATTTCTGCGGATTGTCTTCAAGCGTTGAAATCTGTTCTATGATTTTACCGGCTGCAGCCAGTTCGTCAATGACAAGATAAGTACTGATTGCCGTTTCGTTGATCAATATATATTTTGTTGCCAGAAAATCTGATGCTGCATTGTCAAGACCTGACTTTCTAAACCTTTTTGCTGCTTCAATGCGTACTTCGTTCAGTTTTTGATACGTCTGTTCTTTCTCGTGTTTCACTTCAGTCACTTCTTTCAGTTTGAATCATACATATTTATACGATCATAATATTCACTGGAACACTCCTCAGCAGAAAATCAGAGATTGGCTCTTTCGCGCCGCAAGCTCCATTCCTTCAGCAAGGGACAGCGCTTCCTGCAAATAATCTTCCTCATTCCACGAAGCAATAATCTCTCTTAATCGTGGAGCGACATGCCGGCACTCTTCGGCGGATAATTCACCTTCACAGTCGGAATGATTGAGCAGAGGAAGAATATCATCATTGAAATCGCTGAAAGACATATTGCCACCGAATCCCTCCATCTTATTTAGATCCATTCCGATTTCTCGGGCTAATTTAACTCTAAATTCGTGAAAAAGTCCATAGCACCAGTGTGCATCGCAATGACTGAAATTAATTCCCATTTCCATCCGCCCTTTTTAAATTGATTGATGTCGCGCCAGCATCTCAACCAACGCCTTGTTCCTTTATATAAAATAATTGGGCGATGAGCAAATGAACAAATGGTGGATTTTTAGTTCATTGAGGCACCGGATGATTCAAAATGATAGGAAATGGTGGAACCATCCGGATATTTTTCAAAATGTACGATTATTTTTTGGGGGATTATTTTTTGTCCGCATTCTTTGGTGATCTGATGTTTCACTGGGATAAACATGTATCATCTGTGCTGCTCCAGCAGTGTAATTTATCGTTTCATAGAAATGTTCGAATGCACGGAAATTGTCTTCAATACTGAGATGTCTCTCCATAAAGCAACGGTTAATTCTTTCGCGATATCGCCGAAAATCACCTGGCTTTTATTGCCTTCGCTCATAGGATCCTCACTTCGAAAGGTCATTGCTTAAAACTGACCAACTTCTAAACATTATCCATGTTTATATCGTACAATTCAGCTGCTTTATTAAGCATCATTTATTTTAATGAAGTAGGTTAGAATGCCAAATATACCTAAAAAAGTTTGTTCCAGAGTAAGTCCGAATATTAATAAAGGGCTGTTTGTGATATCATGAGACAGTAAAAAAGCTCAGTTTCTTGGAACAAGAAAGGACGGACTATGGGAACTCATAATGGACAAAGCCGTACATTCAGGCTTGTACTGATCAGCATATTTTCAGCAATTATTATTCTGCAGAACTTTATCCCGTTCTTAGGCTACATCTATGTGGGCGCTTTTAGCCTGACTTTGATTCATATCACCGTGATTATCATTGCTATTGCGCTTGGACCTTTAGATGGTGCAGTGATCGGGGGCATCTGGGGCCTGATCACGTTCATCAGGGCTTTTACCTTTCCCAGCAGCCCGGTTGCGCCACTCATTTTTACTAATCCGCTGATTTCTGTCCTGCCCAGGATACTTATTGGCGTGGTGGCGGGTTATACTTACCTGGCTTTAAGAAAAATGAAGCTGTTCGATGTTGGTTCTATGACCCTTGCTGCGTTATTCGGATCACTGACAAACACAGTACTTGTGCTCGGCCTGACGTATATTTTTTACCGTGTGCCCTATGCAAATATCTATCATATGGATGTAACACGGGTTTTGCCCTTCCTTCTGGGTATTGTTTTCACAAACGGAATTTTTGAAGCGGCAGCGGCATGCGTGGTTTCCCCTGCAGTGGCCAAAGTACTGATGCAAATCAGGCAGAGGCGTTAGTAAACTTGTTGCACGAATAAGATTTGAATAAAAGACTCAATAAAAAAACGGCCCCTGTCATTTGGGGTGCCGTTTCTTTTTGTTGATCCAAGTATTTTAGGTCACGTGAATCCGTAGATAAACCTGCGTAGTGCTTTTTATAGGAGAGACTTTGCTCGGTTTTCTTTTTAATTAATTATGCTACAGATACATCACTTTTTCAGACTTGGGTTCTGGCCTTTCTGCGCTGGCGGTACTGCGACCATTGGAAGTGGATAAAGCAGCCAATGCAGAAGCCTAAAATGGCCACGAAGGCAGCTAAACCTACGATTGCTGTGAAAATATAGGCCACAATATGCCAATGGAGAAGATAGCTGAAAAATCCAATAGTCAGGCAGGATACAGCGATAGTCTGGTTAAATTTTTGTTGATCAACGTCTTCGGGAATATATGAGGATACAGGCTTTTTCAAAAAGTGTTTTGCCAATTGCATCACAGGGTTGTAATGGAACAGGAGGCCAGAAGCTCCGGAGAGCAGCGGTAAAAGAAGAATCCAGTAAACTCCGGTTATCCATGTGGCAGCTACGCTGACAACAATGATCCATTGATTAGTACGGACAAGCGGGCGCGGAATAGATGGATGGCGCTGGGACAATTAAATCACACCTTTCGTATATGAATATATTTATATTACGCTTTTCCGTGCGGCTTTTGAACTCTTTCGCACCCCGCGTCATGTAAAAAGTCTATTTTACGGTGACCCGGATAAAGGCACATATTCTAATGCAGCTATTATTGAAAATTTTAGGCGGCATTTTGATGCTTATCAGGAGATGGCCCTGCTCGCGGCAAGTGAAAAGAAACGCCGGCAATAGATCGATACCGGATTGTCAGAAATTACAGTTGGTCTTGAAATGATTGTCGGCAGGAAAAGGATATTGTTCATTGATCATCCCTGATTTTGTAAGCACTGAATGTTTGTGAAGCAAAACGATTGATTTTGAATGAAAGCGTGTTAAAATAATGACGTGGAGGAAATGAATATGCTAGCTGAAGAACGACAGCAGATTATTTTGCGGAGACTTGCAGAAGTCCATGTTCTAAAATTGCAGGATCTGGTGAAAGATCTGAATGCATCAGAATCAACAGTCCGCCGTGATCTGAAAGAACTTGAAGCCTGCCATCTGCTTCGCCGGGTGCACGGTGGGGCGTCGCTCCTGCAGCCAAGAAGTGAAGAACTGGATATGGAAACGAAAACATCCAAAAACGTTCAGCAAAAGAAAGCGATTGCTCGGATGGCTGCTGATCAGATCAGAGACAATGAATGCATTTATCTTGATGCAGGGACAACGACTTTGGAAATGATTCCATATATTAGGGCTGCAAATGTAACCGTTGTCACCAATGGGCCTGCCCATGGCGAAGAACTGGCCAGAAAAAATGTGCTGTGCTATTTAATTGGCGGAATGATGAAACGGGCGACAAAAGCAGTGATTGGGAGCATGGCCGCCAACAATCTGAATCTTTTTCGATTTGATAAAGCATTCATTGGAGCGAACGGGATTGACGTTGCTATGGGTTTCACAACACCGGATCCCGAGGAAGCGGCTCTGAAAAGACAGGCGCAATTACTTTCCGCTCAGACTTTCGTAATTGCGGATAGCAGCAAGTTTTCTGAAGTGTCTTTCTGCAAAATGTTTAATGTGGATCAGGCAGTCATTATTACTGATATGTTGCCGGATGCGGGTGGTTCAGAGTTAGTGGGCAGAACCAAAATCTACTGTGCTGATTCGAAATCAGTCCTTGAATCAGAATCTGCAAAGTTTTAAATGCAATCTGAGAAAGTTTTCAGCATTCCTGATCCGGTGGAAGGGTTCTTTTCCGAAGGATAGGAGAAGATGAGGAGTATAGCGTAATCTTTTTCCAGACGAATTTCAACGTGATATAGAACTATTGTTCTGTGTGTGACGTAAAAAACAGGGAGTGAAGTAGAGTTGAAAATAACGGATCTGATGATTGAACGCGCCATGGTCATGGACATGAAGGCGACGACTAAAGAGGAAGCCATTGACGAGCTCATAGCCAGTCTGGATAAAAACAGACGGATTAATGATCCGAAGCTATTCAAGGAAATGATTCTCAAGCGTGAAGCAGAATCAAGCACGGGCATTGGCGAAGGAATTGCCATGCCGCATGCCAAGACCAAAGCAGTAAACGAAGCAACGGTTGTATTTGGACACAGCAAAAATGGTGTGGATTATCAGGCGCTTGATGGACAGCCATCTTATCTTTTCTTTATGATTGCCGCACCTGAAGGCGCAGCAAATGTTCATTTGCAGACACTTGCAGCGCTCTCACGTCTTCTTATCGATCAGGAGTTTGTTGATCAGGTTAAGAAAGCGGAAACACCGGCCGAGGTTGCAAAACTGTTTGATGAGAAACAGGCGGAGAAGGAAGAGAAAGAAAAAGCTGAAGAGAAAAAGACTGAACAGAGCAAACCGGACAACGGCAAGTTTGTTGTTGCCGTAACAGCTTGTCCGACCGGAATCGCTCATACTTATATGGCTGAAGATGCGCTGAAGAAAAAGGCTGAAGAAATGGGTGTCTCCATTCGTGTCGAAACCAATGGTTCGGAAGGCGCGAAAAATGTTTTGACAACGGATGAAATTTCCCGTGCGGCCGGAGTCATCGTTGCAGCGGACAAAAAAGTTGAAATGGCGCGATTCGATGGCAAAAAAGTTTTGCAGACGCCAGTCAGTGATGGCATCCGCAAACCGGAAGAACTCATTAATAAAGCTTTAAACGGACAAGCCCCGGTTTATCATGCTGAAGGAGGGGCCGCTGAAGCAGAAACATCCGGTGGTGGCGGTTCAGTTTGGAGCAAAATTTATAAAGATCTGATGAATGGTATTTCTCACATGTTGCCATTTGTTGTCGGCGGTGGTATTCTGCTGGCTATTTCATTCATGTTTGAAAGACTGGGCAAAGACAACACTATTTTTCAGATGCTAAGTACAATAGCTGGTGGAAATACTGGTGCATTTCATTTTCTAATTGCGATCCTTGCAGGTTATATTGCTGTAAGTATTGGTGATCGTCCGGCTTTGATGCCTGGTGTTGTTGGCGGATTCATGGCTTATTCATCAAACGCCGGATTCCTTGGCGGTCTTGCTGCCGGTTTTCTTGCCGGCTGGCTGATTATTTTGCTTAAGAAGATTTTCGCCGGGCTTCCGAAAACATTGGATGGTTTGAAACCTATCTTACTCTATCCTGTATTTGGTCTATTGCTCACAGGAGGTTTAATGTACTATATTTTTGATCCAATCTTCAAGTGGATCAACACGGGCTTAGTAGACGCTCTTGGTCACCTCGGTACGGGAAATGCTGTTCTTCTTGGTGTTGTTCTCGGCGGAATGATGGCTGTCGACATGGGTGGCCCTGTGAACAAAGCGGCATACACCTTTGCCATTGGCGTTTTCACAAGCGGAGCAGCGAATGGTGGTTTGATGATGGCTGCTGTCATGGCTGGTGGCATGGTGCCTCCGTTGGCGATTGCTCTGGCATCGACTCTCTTTAAGAATAAATTTACAGAAGATGAACGGAAAGCAGGAATTACCAACTACGTTCTGGGACTTTCTTTCATTACCGAAGGTGCGATCCCGTTTGCCGCATCTGATCCATTACGTGTCATTGGATCCAGTATTGTAGGGGCTGCGGTTGCCGGCGGTCTGACCCAGTTATGGAGAGCTAATATTCCTGCGCCGCATGGTGGTATATTTGTTGTCCTGCTGAGCAATCATCCGTTCCTGTTCATTCTTGCAATTCTGATCGGAGCAGTGATTTCTGGACTGATTCTTGGGCTTTGGAAAAAGGATCTTACCGTGAAAAAATGATCACTTTTTGAGTTCGTCGGTTTTGAAAAGTTGAAATTAAAAAATGAGAATGAGGTCGATCTTTCGGGATTCGGCCTCATTTTTTTAGATTCGTTCGAGTAGCACTGTGGTGATTTTATGGACATGCAAGTTCATTTTGCTGTCGCATAGCAAAGCAAGTCTGTTTGTTCAAGACCTAATTCATAAAAAAAGTTGGGTTGATATCTTTTGCAACTCAGTTGATAAATTTTTAAGATCCGCTGATAAATTTCGAATGGCGCTGATAAAACCTTAAACCTGACTCGGCTGGTAACCTCTCGGATCCTGTCGATAAAAATGTCGAACCTAGACTGCAGCTTGTGACGATTCAATTATCAGATAAATAATTGAAGAAACAATAGGGTGGGAAAAAATGATTTGGACGTTTATAAGGAAAATGAGTTAAACTGATTAATGGATGCAACGCAATGGATAACTATTGAAATCAGGTGAATGGAATGCAGATAGGATTAGTAGGTTTAGGGAAAATGGGGTTTAATCTTGCCCTGAATATGGCGGATCATGGTTTTCAGGTCCATGCCTTTGACCTTTCGGCAGAAGCTGTTCAAAAAGCCGCAGACAAGGAGGGAATTGAGGGCTTTTCTTCTCTCAAAGATCTGGTTGGCAGTCTGACGAAACCCCGAGTATTCTGGATGATGGTACCGGCAGGCGCGCCTACGGAACAAACATTGTTTTCTTTGATTGATCTCCTTGATAAAGATGATATGATATTGGACGGCGGCAACTCGAAATATACAGATTCGCTTCGCCGCTATCAGCTTTGTCAGACGAAGAATATTTCGTTTATGGATGTAGGAACCTCCGGTGGGATGAGCGGAGCCAGAAACGGTGCCTGTGTGATGGTGGGAGGTGACAGGAAGACATTTGACTATCTTGAGCCTCTGTTTCGGGCGATTGCTGTGGAAGATGGATACCTGTACACTGGTAAAGCGGGTAGCGGACATTTTCTGAAGATGGTGCACAATGGCGTGGAGTATGGCATGATGCAGTCGATTGCTGAAGGCTTTGAGGTATTGCAGAAGAGCGAGTTTGACTATGACAATGAAGCGGTAGCCAAGGTGTGGAATCACGGCTCGGTGATCCGAAGCTGGTTGATTGAATTGCTGGAGGATGCATTTTCAAAGGATGAAAATCTGGAACAGCTGAGTGGAATCATGGCTTCCTCCGGAGAAGGTAAATGGACGCTGGAGACAGCTTTGGATATGCAGGTCCCTACACCCGTCATCGCCCTGTCCCTGCTGATGCGTTATCGGTCACTCGAGAGTGACACCTTTTCGGGGAAAATTGTCGCTGCGCTGCGCAATGAATTTGGCGGCCACGCTGTTGTAAAAAAATAACTTTAAAGCGGATGTACAGATGAACACTAATCATAACAAATTCTCATCATGAATTTTACCTCCGCTTAATAATCAATTGGTATGATAATCACGAGAACGAGGCAAGATCTCCCTGTTTCTCACGTCATACTCCATTTTCTAAGGGCCTGTCGGGGGCCTTTTTTTTCTAATAAAAAAATATAAAATTTTAGCAGATTATAGTATAAGCGACCGAACATAAAACGCCATGTCCTTTGGCATGTTCGGAATTAGGACATTCATGGCCATCACAACTAAGGTTCAGCCTGCGCCAGAGGCTTGGCTTTGTCAAGTTTTCTTTATGTGAAAAAAGTTTGGATCAAGTACTTATCAATCCAAACTGGGCTGTTTTTTTCGACATCATTCGACATCAGAAGAAGCGCCTGATAATTTCTTTGGCAGAAGGTGTTTTTTCAAGTTTTTGATTCTCAATCAGGGATTTTGCATAAAATTTGGCATAGCCTGCAGCTTCAGCCATCGTAATTTTACCCGGTACCGGAACGTCGCTATTGTCAATCACAATGTCCAGAATGACCGGAACCTTTGTCGATCGAACCTCATTAAATGCAGGGCGTAAATCTTCATATTTTTCGATACGTATGCCCCGTCCTCCACAGGCTTCAGCAAATTTACCGTAATTAATATCCTCAAGATCGATACCGTAATTCAGTTCTCCTGCGGACTGCTGTTCAAACTTGATAAATCCAAATTCCTTATTGTTCAGAATCACGACAATAATCGGCCAGTTGTACTTGACTGCAGTCGAAAAATCCTGCATAACCATTGAAAAACCTCCATCACCGCATATGGCGATCGCCTGGCGGTCGGGAAATGCCTGCTTTGCCGCCATCGCTCCGGGAAGTCCGCAACCCATCGTACCCAGCCAGGCGGAAATGATAAAATCCTGCTGAGTGAGCTTCAAGTACCGTGTTGACCATATCGTGGCGTTGCCAACATCAATTGAAAAAATAGCATTGTCATCCGCAATGGATTGAACCGCTGACATTATTGCTTCCGGAGCAAGAGGAGTCTGTGTCTTGCGCATATCCTCAGAGAGCCAATGTTCCCATTGAGACATGCTTTCCCTGCAATACTCGAGAAAAGGTCGCTGAGAGACCGGCGTCGTATGCTCGTTCAGATAGGCAAGTGCCTCTGCCGAGTCTCCAAGAATGCCCACAGTCACTGCATATCTTTTACCGATCCGTACAGGATCAATTTCAATCTGAATGCATTTGGCATGATCAGGAAGATATTCTGTATACGGATAATTCGTTCCGACCATAATCAGCAAATCACAGGCTTTCATTGCGTCGTATGCAGGACGTGTGCCGAGGTGGCCGATATTTCCCAAAAAATTCGAATGGCTGTCAGGTATCACACCTTTTCCGCGTAACGTAATAACGACAGGTGCGGCAATGCGTTCTATGAAGCACTTCAATTCTTTTTTGGCTTTTCGCGAACCCGCCCCTGCCAGAATTACCGGATTTTTCGCTGAATTGATCAAGGCTACAGCGTCGCTTAAATCGTCGATATCCAGTCCCGGTATTTTCTTTTCAAACAATGTGTTTAATTGCAAGTCATCATCCGGAATTTCGCCCAATGTCAAATCGTCCGGAATCATGAGGACGGAAACACCATTTTCCTGATAGGCAGTGCGAATGGCCTGATTCACAACCGCCGGGAAGGTTTCGGCGCTGGCAACGACTTGCTGATAGACTGCCACGTCCCTAAACAGTTCCGGCATGTTTATTTCCTGAAAAAAGTCGGTACCCGTCAGTGTTGTTGGTGTATGGCCGACGAGGACAAGCATCGGAACGTGATCCATTTTGGCATCATAGAGGCCGCTTAATAAGTGAATTGCTCCGGGACCGTTGACAGCCAGACAAACCCCTATTTTTCCGGTCAACTTTGCATATGAAGATGCGGCGAGTGCGGCAACTTCTTCATGACGGACTAAATAAAACTTGATTTTGTCTTCTTGTTTTCGGATTGCCTCGACCATTCTGTCAATCGAGCCTCCGGGCACTCCGTAAATATGGTCAATACCCCAGTTTTCTAACAGCTGTACAACTGCATCGCCTGCTTTTATTTTTCCCATATTAAGTCTCCCTTCGTAGGTGCAGCTCAGCATCTATATTGTGTTACATCCCAATTTCCTGTATATTATGCCGCCGAACTGAAATAATATGAGAAGCAGATGAAAGATCAGGAAAATAAAAAAAGCATTCAGCTAAACAAAGCGTAGCTGAATGCTCATGCAGGTTTTGAATATGAATCAGATAAAATGGCGCATGATGTCTTTCATCGGCGGCATTTTTTCCAGTTTATGATTTTCAACAACTGATTTTGTTGCAAATTTAGTATAACCTTTGGCTTCATCCATTACAATTTTTCCTGGAAGCGGGGCGGCATCTTTGTCTACTGCAATGTCGAGGATAACTGGAACATCCGATGCTTTCGCTGCTTCAAATGCGCCTTGCAGTTCTTCATGTTTCTCGACGTGAAAACCTTTGCCTCCGCAGGCTTCAGCAAACTTTGCATAATCAATATCCTGCAAATCAATGCCATAATTGAGTTGGCCTGCAGACTGCTGTTCATATTTTATAAATGATAGCTGTTTGTTGTTCAATACAACAACGATGATCGGCCAATTGTACTTAACTGCGGTTACGAAATCCTGCATGACCATCGAGAATGCGCCATCGCCGCAAATTGCGATCGCCTGGCGATCAGGAAATGCCTGTTTGGCAGCAAGTGCTCCCGGAAGGCCGCAACCCATTGTCCCGAGCCATGCCGAAACGAGAAAGTCCTGATTGGTTACATGGAGGTAACGAGTAGACCATACGGTTGCCGTGCCGACGTCCACCGAGAAAATCGCGTTATCTTCCGCAATGGACTGAATCGCCGACATAACTGCCTGGGGAGCAATCGGCGTTTTCTTGTTATCTTTGTCCTCATCCATCCAGCTCTGCCATTTAGCCATTCTGTCCTGACAGATTTTCAGAAATGGCCGGTCGGTGACAGGGGTGATATGGTCTGTCAGGTAAGCAAGAGCATCAGCTGCGTCGCCGACAATACCAACTGTTACAGAATATCTTTTGCCAATGCGAACCGGATCGATATCAATCTGGACACATTTTGCTCCTTCTGGCAGATAGGCGGCATACGGATAGTCCGTGCCAACCATGATCAGCAAATCAGCACTTTTCATGGCTTCGTAAGCAGGTTTAGTGCCTATTTTTCCAATGTTTCCCAGAAAATTAGGATGTTCATCAGGCAGCGCGCCCTTTCCCGGCAGCGTAACAGCGACGGGTGCAGAAATGCGTTCGGAAAATGCCATCAATTCTTTTTTTGCGCCTTTTGAGCCGACACCCGCAAGGATAACCGGATTTTTTGCCGCATTAATCAATGCAACTGCATCACTGAGATCGTTTTCAACCAGGCCAGGTACTTTTTTCTCAAATACAGTGGAAAGCTGAGCCGCATGATCCGAAATTTCTCCGACAGGGATATCATCGGGTATCGAGAGGACGGCAACACCGCGTTCCTGATAGGCTGTACGGATGGCCTGATTGACAACGGTCGGGAAACTCTCCGCACTGGTAAGCTCCTTATTATATACGGCCACATCTTTGAACAGATCCACAGTATTAACTTCCTGAAAGTAATCCGTTCCGGTCAATCTGGAAGGAATATGACCGACAAGCACGAGCATTGGAACATGATCCATTTTTGCGTCATACATGCCATTTAACAAGTGGATGGCGCCCGGACCGCCAATAGCGAGACAAACACCGATCTTGCCGGTTAATTTGGCGTAGGCTGCAGCTGCCAGCGACGCAACTTCTTCATGACGGACCTGATAGAACTTAATTTTACTTTCTTTTTTTCTCAGTGCTTCAACCATTGTATCGATGGAATCGCCCGGGATGCCGTAAATATGATCGATACCCCAGTTTTCAAACAACTTGATTACTGCTTCACTTGCCTTGATCTTTCCCATAGAGAAAGTCCTCCTTCAAGTTTAATAGCTTGCTTGAAACATGACAGGATCTGTGCCTCAAGCTTTTATCTTTTTATTTGACAAATTTGTGAACCTTATGAGTCTATTTTATGACTTTTTTAAAAAAATGCAAATGCTTATGCTTTCAAAGTTATAAAAAACCATGATTTCATGATTTGTTGTTCTTCGATGCCTTAATTTTCTTAAATCTTGTTGTTAACTAGATTTTTTCTCGGAGATCTGTTAAATCTTTATTTAGAATAAAAAAGTATGAAGGAGGAGTTGACAGCATGAGTTTCGTCTCAATTATCGCGTCACCTGAAAGAGTCTCAGTCGTCAGTGATTGTCATCTGACTGATTTGGATAAAAACGGGGATCGGATTGTGTTACCCGGAACAAAACCGAGTATGGTAAAAGTATCGGAAAATCAATTAGTGGTTTGCACGGGAAGCGCATCGGCACTCAAAAAAATTAAGAAAATGTATCCTTTTCAAAAGGAAAATCATGTTTTTAATGAAACTGCGCTTGAGGCAATAGAGGAGACGATACGGCATGTGCCTTTTGAAAAACAGGATGTCCTGTTTGCTCTGGTCGATTGTTCGGGACCGGTCTCTTGCATGATTGTTTCAAATAAACCTGGTGATAGACGGCAGACGCTGGTTCCTGACCATCGCAGACTTGCCGTCTTATTCCTTGCCGGTCGGGAAATTAGTGAAGAGAATGCTAAAAGGATATCGGATGAATTTAATCGGCTCGTTCAGAGTACCGGAAAAGAAAGAACTAATCAGATCTTTGAAGCACAGAAAAAGCTCAACCAGTACGTTGCGGGACTGGATCATACAGTAAGTCAGCGCATCTATCACCTTTTGCTTGAAAAATGAAGACCATATAAAATCAGTCCCGGGTCGGAGATTAAACCGATCAGAAGGTTGTTTTTTCAATCGACGCATCTGTTTAAGATGGATCTGTAAGGTTGAAAACTATGAAGAAACGGGACGTGAAATGGTATGGCCAGGACATTTAGCATTTTTAAAAATAAGCATTACACGCTGTTGTTTTCAGCATCAGTCACCTCTCAGCTCGGCAGTGTGATCGGGATGACGGCGCTGGTTTTTTATCTTTTGGATCGTTTCAGCAATCAACCCTATCTCGCCACATTTAACGAACTGATGTCTACACTGCCTTCACTGCTTATTTTCTGGCTGGTGGGTGTGGCAGCCGATCGTATGGACCGCCAGAAAATTGCGGCTAATTGCGACCTGATCAGCGCAGGATTGTCATTAGGTTTGCTTGTTTCACTGCTTACTCATCTGCTTTGGCTCATTTTTGCCATGATATTTCTCAGGGCTGCAGTGTCCAAATTCTTTGCGCCAGCAGAACAGGCCATCATACAGGGCGTTTTAAAAAAAGAAGATTATCCCGTCGCTGCGGGATTAAATCAGATGATCAGCAGTCTGTTCATGATTTTCGGCAATGGACTTGGAGCAGTTGTGTATTGGCGGGCCGGCGCACCGGGAGCCATTTTGATTGACACCCTTTCGTTTATCGTCTCAGCAATACTGATTCGTTCGCTGAAAATTAGCAGCGAAGTACGGCTTCCTAATGGTAGTCATATTTGGCGTTCAATTAATCTGGAAATGATAAAAAATGATTTCAGCCAGGGATTTCATTATATTGCCCATAGCCGGTTGTTGATTTCACTGATCGCCAGCTTTGCCATTTTCGGTATTATCAACGGCGGTTGCAGTGTCATGCTGATTTTTATTTTAAAATATAAGCTGGCGCCGGATGCTTATCAGTATATTTCCGTCTGGGGAGGGGTGGTCTCCGGCATTGGTATATTAGCCGGAAGTCTGCTGGCCTCGCTATTTTCAGGAAAGTGGTCCTATAAAACAATGATTGTTTCTGGTTTGACTGCCAGCGGCTCATTCATTATTGCAGCGGGTTATGCACCGAATGTAGTGGTTTTCTTGGTGCTGATGTTTTTCTCCACATTGTTTATTCCATTTGTAAATGTTGCGATAGGCGGATGGATGCCCTGTGTTGTTGATCCGAAAATGATGGGGAGGGTGGAGAGCTGGAGTACGCCGATTATGATGCTTTTTCAGTCATTGACGCTTGGTTTGATTATGGCTGCCTTTCCGGCCTGGATTTCTATAGAGTCAATTTTCCTTATTGTGGGCAGCCTGACTTTCCTTTCAGCTATTTATTATACCTTTTTCGTGCGGGAGAGCTTAGACCGAATCGCCGCTGTCCCAACTGTGCGGCCTGGTTCTGAAGCGTAGAAAGCAACCGAAAAGTGTTAGAACCGCCCGGACCGGAAGATAGCGAGCATCACCAGCAAAAACATGAACAGAACGATGGTTACTGCAATATCGAGGATCGGAATCCCGTTGAAAACAGGGTGGCTTCCGAAAGTTTCACCCAGTATTATTCCGGCCAGAATAATACTGAAAGCTAGCAGAATGATGCTGAACGATATCCTGTTGGCGGCCCGATCAAGCTTGGTGAGCAGCATTTCCAGCTGAGGAAGTTCCATTTCGACATGCGTTTTTCCCTTATAAAGATGCATCAGCGTTTTCCGTAATAGTGAAGGAATTTTGATGCTGTTTTCTGCAGCATCGAATAAACTATTATAAAATTTTTTTGAAAGGTGTTCAGGATTCAGACGGTGCAACATCAATTTTCTGCCGTAAGGTTCAGCAATTTCCAGAATGCTGATTTGATCGTCAAGCGCAGTGATCAGTCCTTCGAGCGTGATCAGGGCCTTTCCAAGAAGCGTGTAATCTTTCGGAATGGAAATGCGGTACTTTTTAGTTATTTCAAATATATCCCGGACAACCAGACCAATGTGAATATTCTTAAAGGGGAGGTCATAATATTTGTCACGCAATAGTTCAAGATCGGTTCTGAACAATCTTTCATCCATACCATCAGGCATCGATGCCATGAGAAAAATAGTTCGGAAAAGAAGATCAATATCTCCTTTCATCAGGCCGATAATCAGGTTTGCAAAGTTGTGCTTCATTTCTTCATTTAAAGTGCCGACCTGACCAAAGTCGATGTAGGCGACTTTATTTCCCGGAAAGAAAAATAAGTTACCTGGATGAGGATCGCCATGAAAAATACCAGCGATTAATGCCTGATCAAGAAAAGAACGGACCAGGCGTTCAGCGATGATCCTATGATTGAATCTTTGCGATGAATCATTGACCACATCGCTATATTTGGAACCATGAATGTATTCCAGTGTCAGAACCTGTTGAGTGGAATATCGCCAATATACTTTTGGAATAATGATTTCTTCATCATCAGCAAAGTAGTGGCAGATTTTTTCAGTATTTCTGCCTTCCCTGAAGTAGTCCAGTTCAAGCCGGATTGCCTGGGAAAATTCTTCGACCAAATCGCAGATCTGAAAGCTTTTTGCCCAGGCATAGCGTTTTTCTATCAATGTCGCTAATTCCCTGAGAATTTCAATGTCATTGCTGATCACGGTCTCGATGTCCGGTCTTCTGACTTTGACAACTACACTTTCTCCGGTGACTAATTCTGCCCGGTGAACTTGCGCGATTGAAGCGGCTGCGAGACAGTCTTCCTCAAATTTGGAAAAGGCATTTTCTGTCGAGGCGCCGAGTTCCTCGCCAACGACGGCTTTAATGATTTTGGGGTCGAGAGGAGTGACATGATCCTGCAGTTTTCTCAATTCTGCAGCGATCTGTTCCGGTATGAGGTCGGTCCTGAGACTGAGCAGCTGGCCGAGTTTAATAAAGGTAGGACCGAGTTCTTCACACATAAGCCTGATTCTTCTGCCAAGAGGTTTTGCATCACTGTTCTTGCCCGAAAAATCAGAAGCAAGCTGTTTAGGGAACGAAAGCAGGTGGGACAGTCCGACATCTTTGACGATGTAACCAAATCCATATTTGACGAGCACGGTAAGAATTTCACGATAGCGCTGAATATGCCGAATGTGCTTACCAATCATTGGACTCACCTGTCTGTAGTATCATTTTCTAGACCATTACTCTCCGAAGGATGGATGGAGCAATCTTTTGAGCCTTGTTTCTCAAGATTCTCCAATCTTTCTTTCAATTTGTTATATTCCTCTATAGTAACAAATCCCAAATCTGCGATCGCTCCTTTTGTCTCTTCCCTGAAATCGTTCTTCCATTCGTTTTTTTTTAATTTTCCTTTATCATTTAATTTTGACAAATAGGATTTTGCTTCGTTTGCGGCGGTATTTCCTTCAGTTGTTAACTCATGGATGAATTTTTCCGCCTTGTCCTTGCTGATCACGGTTAAACCAAGACCGATGAGAAAAAATCTTTTCAACTGATCATTCATAGATCTCACTCCAGTCATCTTTTCTATATTTTAACCAACTTTACAGCCAAAGTATATGAATGCGAATACAGAAAAACGTGTTATTACTGAAAAACAAAAAAGCCGGGAAGAAGTTTTACCCATTCCTTCCCGACCTTATACTGTAACGGTGATCAAAACCGCTGATTAGCTTATGGTTCTGAAAACCCCGATAACCTTTCCAAGAATCGTGCAATTATCCAAAAGAATCGGATCCATGGACGGATTCTCCGGCTGCAGCCGGAAATGGTCCTCTTCCTTGAAAAAGCGTTTGACTGTTGCTTCATCCTCCTCAGTCATTGCGACGACAATTTCCCCATTTTCAGCAGTGTTCTGCTGACGGACGATAACTTTGTCGCCATCAAGTATTCCGGCATTAATCATGCTTTCTCCTGAGACATTGAGAATGAAGGCTTCGTCTTCTTCAACCATTGAAAGCGGAACGGGGAAATACTCTTCAATGTTTTCCACGGCGCTGATGGGCATTCCCGCGGTTACTTTGCCAATGACCGGAACAGGAACTGATTTTTCACTAAAAACATTACTATCGTGATCCAGCACTTCAATCGCACGCGGCTTGGTCGGATCACGCCGGATCAAGCCTTTTTTTTCCAGCCTTTCAAGATGGCCATGCACTGTGGAGCTTGAAGCGAGGCCAACGGCATTGCATATTTCACGCACCGAAGGAGGGTAACCTTTGGTTGCAACTTCATGTTTGATAAAATCCAGTATCGATTGCTGGCGATTAGAGATTCTCATTGCCCTGCTCCTTTTCATATTCTTTTGCTTATTATATCATTTGCTATCTTTCGATGCAAACATTCGTTCGAACTATTGACGCGAACTAATGTTCTTCATATAATATGATTATCGAACAAACATTCTCAAGAACATATATTCTTTAATAATGAATTATCGGAGGGATACTGATGAATGCATTTTTTCAACGTCATCAATTAAAGGGAATTTCATATGTTGCAATACTTTTGTTCATGACTGTTGTTCTTTTTTTGACACTGACAAGCCATGTGACTGCCGACAGCAACGGCTTCAGAACGATTACTGTTGAAAAGGGGGACTCACTGTGGTCCATTGCGCAGGAATATCAGCATCAGAATCCGCGACTTTCGAAGGAATCATTTATTGAGCTGGTCGAAAACGAAAACGGGCTTGTTCGCAATCATATTGAACTTGGCCAAAAATTAATCATTCCTATAAATGAAT
Source organism: Sporolactobacillus pectinivorans (assembly GCF_002802965.1). Lineage (NCBI taxonomy): Bacteria > Bacillati > Bacillota > Bacilli > Caryophanales > Sporolactobacillaceae > Sporolactobacillus > Sporolactobacillus pectinivorans. Next base: position 2,103,803 of record NZ_NXGA01000001.1, read on the forward strand.
AAATTCAATCGGCTTATCTTACTTACTGGCACAAGAAAAATCTAGGAAATTATTAAATGAGACATGGCTGCCTTTTCATTTGCAAGGCAACTTTTTTATGGTATACTGTTATATAACAAAAGGTTAATTAATATGTTTGTAATGAAACAGCAAATTTTAATTGTTTAATCGCGTGTATTTCATTTTGTGAAATACCGATTAAAATATGTTAAATTCCTCTCGGTGATCTGACCTTGCCTTTCACCGACAGGTTATTTTTCATCCTCCTTCAGATGAACGCCTTACATCTTTTATATGTATAGCGTTCTTCCTTTTTTTGTGGATCCTTAATGTTTTCGATTTTCTGACAAACAATAATCAGGATTTCCAATCAAAGTATGGTTGACCTGATTTCATGGGATAGTGTAAACTGAGAAATGGAAAATTGACACAAGGAGGAACAGGCACATGCTGTGGCTATACATATTAGTGGGCATTGTCAGTCTGGCTGTTGGATTAATCCTTGGCTTCCTGATTGCCCGTAGATATATGATGAACTATCTGAAGAAGAATCCGCCGATTAATGAACAGATGCTCCGTGTGATGATGACTCAAATGGGCCAGCACCCGTCACAAAAAAAGCTCAATCAAATGATGAAAGCGATCAATAATCAGACGAAGGATTGACCCATTGGCCCAACCGGATACAGTAATCCGACTGGGCCTTTGTTATACTTGGGCATGTTTTTAGCTTAAATGGCTAGTCGTTCTTCAGAAAGAATTTAGTTCGATTTAAAATGACTTGCGTGGGGCGCTTCCGCAGATGAAAATCATGATAAAATAGAAAGCAATGGTCGTACATTTCAATGAGGCAGGGATGATGAGTATGAAAATCGGGGTCGTTGGCATTGGTTCAATTGCAGAGAAAGCCTATTTGCCAGTTTATGCTGGTTTGAAAGATGTTGAATTTCATTTTTGTACGCGCAATGCGCAGACGCTTGAAAAAATCAGTGCGATGTACCGATGGAAATATCTTTATCAATCTATCGATCAACTAATTGAAAGCGGTATCGAAGCCGCTTTCGTTCATGCTGCAACTTCAGCCCATCCGGCAATCATTTCTAAACTATTAAACGAAGGAATTTCTGTCTATGTAGACAAACCGATTGCTGACCATTATGAAACGGCGAGGGAACTTACAGAACTTGCTGAAAAACAAAAGGTATTGTTGATGACCGGATTCAATCGGCGTTTCGCACCACTTAACAACGAAGCTTTTGCAGTTCCTGGCAAATCGATGATTGTTTACCAGAAAAATCGTGTCAATGATCCCAAGAACATTCGAACCTTTGTATATGATGATTTTATCCATGTTGTGGATACAGTCCGTTATTTGCTTAATCAGCCTGTCGATAGGATTGACGTGGCTGCAAAGAAAAACGAAGCTAATCTTTACACAAATCTCAGCGTCAATTTGCATGCAGGCAACCGGATGGTCGTTACAGTGATGAGCAGGATGAGCGGGGCTAATCAGGAACGGCTTCAGATTATGTCGCCGGCCGGTGAATATATCGTGCATAATCTGACTGAACTTGAACAAATAAATGGCACGGGCAGGTTTCGGAAACAATTTAGCGACTGGACCGCGACTCTATATAAGAGAGGTTTTGTGCAGATTATTACGGCTTTTCTTGATGCTGTAAAAGCGCACAAAAGTGAGCCGATCTCGAAGGCGGATGCATTGGAAACGCATTTGATTTGTGAGAGAATAGTTCAGAAGGCAGAGAGGAAAGATGAGCCGATGAACTGAAACGAATTAATAGGTTTTAACAACACATGTTTGTGCTAGCTGGGGGATGAATAAGATAGCCGCAGAAATAATTGGATTATTGATTGGTGTGCTGTTCGCCTGCATGGTGATTTTTATCCGACTGAAGGCATCTAAGAAACCGACGAATGCAAAGAAGTTATTGCTTCCACCGCTATTCATGGCGACTGGATTTATAATGTTTATTGAGCCGAAAACATGGCTCCCTTATTGGGAAGCAGGATCGGCTTTTCTGGTGGGGATGGCCTTTTCCATATTTCTAATTAAAACGTCAAAATTTGAACGTGTTGACGATGCCGTTTATTTAAAACGATCCAAGGCATTCGTATTTATTCTCATCGGGCTGCTCGTTGTGCGCACTGTAATGAAGATTGCATTGGAACAGACCGTCAGCGTGCCGCAGACCGCTTCCTTTTTTTTCATCCTGGCATTCGGCATGATCCTGCCGTGGCGCCTTTCTATGTATCTGATGTATCGAAAATTGCTTAGAGACGGACTGACTGATTTAGACCGATAAATATTTACTGAGAAGATAGGTGGGAGCATTTGATCTGGATCGGACTGACAGGATGGGGAGACCATCCTAGTTTATATGAGTCTGACACAAAAGCTTCGAAACTGGAGCGCTATTGCAGCCATTTTCCGATTGTTGAGTGTGACAGCTCGTTTTACGCCATGCAGCCGGAAAAGAATTATGTAAACTGGGCGAATGAAACACCGGATGGATTCCGTTTTATCGTCAAAGCCTATCAAGGTATGACTGGACATCTGAGAGGGAAAACAAGTTTCAAAACCATTGGAGAAATGTTTGATATGTTTCGCATGTCCATTGAGCCGCTGCTTCAGTCAGGAAAATGCCCGATGATCCTTTTTCAGTATCCACCCTGGTTTGACTGCTCTACTGAGAATATTGAAAAGCTTCGTTATACAAAAGAAAGAATGGGAAAGGTACCCGTTGCTATTGAGTTCCGAAATCCAACCTGGTATCTGCCGAGAATAAAAACGAAAACGCTGTCATTCCTTCAAAAAGAAGGATGGATTCACACCATTTGCGATGAACCTCAAACCGAAACCGGGTCCGTTCCAATGGTGCTTTCCGGTTGGGGTGACACAGTTCTGGTCCGCCTTCACGGACGCAATCTGGCAGGCTGGCTGGATCACGGACCAAACTGGAGAAAAGTGCGCTGTCTGTACCGATACAATGGCAAAGAATTGGACGAATGGAAACGGCACCTAATGACCCTTAATCAGAAAGTCAAAAATGTGTACGTTTTGTTTAATAATAATTCGGGTGGGGATGCTGCAGGAAACGCAAAACAATTGATCAGTCTGTTAGGACTCCACTATCCCGGACTTGCACCGAAGCAACTCGGATTTTTCGATAATAACTCATTATGAAAATGAATATTTTTATTTTTTCTATCTAGATGTCTAGACATAATGACAATTCAAATGATAAAATAAGGGCAAAAGGAGCGAATAATCATGTTGAAAAGAATAATCGGCTGTACTATTTATTCGGATCATGACTGGATTGGCAACGGGAGTCTGGCATTTAATCAGGGAAAAATCGTGTCGGTTGGACACTCACTGGATCAAGGCTCAGATGAAGTTTTTCATTTTCCTTCAGAGTATAAATGTATACCGGGAATGATCGATATGCATATTCATGGGGCTAATGGCGCTGATACGATGGACGCGACACCGGAAGCGCTGGGCACGATTGCTTCAACCCTCCCCAAGGAAGCAACGACTTCATTTCTCGCTACGACAATTACGCAGTCTGAAGAGGCTATTGAATCTGCACTGGTTAATGCTGCCCAAGTAATCGGGCGACAGAAACCTGGCGAAGCAGAGATTCTGGGCGTTCATCTGGAAGGCCCGTTTATCAGCAAAGACAAGTGCGGAGCACAGCCGCAGGAATATATCTCAGATGCCGATATTGAACGCTTTGATAAATGGCAGAAACTGAGCGGTGGTCACATAAAAGAAGTGACGCTTGCCCCTGAAATAAAAGACGGACTGTCCCTTATCCGCCATCTTGCCGATCAGCATGTTGTCGCGTCAATCGGCCACAGCAATGGTGTTGATGAGGATGTCATCCGGGCTATCGCTGCAGGCGCTACCCAAGTGACGCATGTCTATAATGGCATGAGGGGCATGCATCATCGTGAACCCGGCATTCTGGGTGGGGCGCTGCTGCATCATGAATTGTATACTGAACTGATCTGCGACGGCAAGCATGTATGCCAGGGAATGGTCAACCTTGCTTATAAACTGAAAGGCAGCGATCGAATGATTCTGATTACAGATGCCATGCGTGCCAAGTGCCTGAAAAACGGCGTTTATGATCTTGGCGGTCAGGAAGTCCATGTAAAGGACGGATTGGCTGTCCTTTCATCGGGGACGATTGCCGGCAGCGTGCTGAAAATGGATCAGGCGTTAAGAAATATGCTTACATTTACGGATGCGACACTTGAAGATATTGTCCAGATGGGTGCTATCAATCCTGCACTTCAATGTGGCGTATTTGACCGAAAAGGGTCACTCGAAGTGGGCAAGGATGCTGATTTCATCATTCTTGACGGGCAAAACCAACTGGTTATGACCGTGTGCAGAGGAACTATCGCTTATCAAAGAGAAGGGGCTCTTCAGTAATGAAAATCATATCCGTTGCAGATAAAAATGAAATGAGCGGACGTGCGGCTTCAATCATTAGCCAACTTGTCCGCAGGAAAAACGATGCAGTCATTGGGCTTGCAACAGGCGGGACTCCCGAAGGAACTTACAGCAAGCTTGTGGAAGACCGTCAAAAAAATCACACCAGTTACAGTAAAATCCGCACTGTAAATCTGGACGAATATGTTGGTATTCCTAGGGATGATCCGAACAGCTACCACACATATATGGAAAATCATCTTTTTAAGTTCGTCGATCTTCCGGCAGGGCAGCATTTTCTTCCGGATGGCAATGCATTATCTCTCAGTGAGGAATGTCGGGGCTATGATCAAATGATTGAAGAACTGGGCGGCGTCGATCTTCAGCTTCTTGGAATCGGACGCAACGGGCATATCGGATTTAATGAACCGGGCACACCGTTCGATATTGGGACGCATACCGTTGAGCTGACAGATTCAACCCGCAGGGCCAATGCAAGATTTTTTGGATCGATTGATGCCGTTCCTTCGCAGGCCATAACAATGGGGATTTGCACAATCATGAAAAGCAGGTCCATTTTGTTGATTGTCTCCGGGGAAAATAAGGCGGAGGCGATGAGCAGGCTGTTGAATACTGAAAAAACTGATACCGACTTTCCTGCTTCTGTCCTGATCAGCCATCCGGATGTCACGGTTATTGCAGATGCAGAAGCGCTTGCCCGGACTAAAAAGAAAGCGGGGAAATTTTGAATGATTGATCGGCAATCACCGATTCCAGTGTACTTTCAGATTGAGCAGTACATTGAAAATCTGATTGAAACGGAAGACCTTAAAGTGGGGGACAGAATTCCGTCTGAAAAGGAGTTTACCGAGCAATTCCATGTATCAAGGATGACAGTCAGGCAGGCAGTGATGGATCTTGTCGTTCAAGGGATACTTGTCCGCCTTAAGGGGAAGGGGACTTTTGTATCAGGACAGAAAAAAATTGAGAAGCCGCTGACCGGCCTGACCGGATTTACTCAGGAAATGGTCAGCCGTGGGTTGAAGCCAGACAGTAGGTTGCTTGGCTTTAATCGGCTGCATCCCTCAGAAAAGATTGCAGCGAAGCTTAAGCTTGCCGAAGGGCAGGAAATTTTTGAAGTGAAGAGAACCCGTATAGCTGATGGGTATCCAATGGCCATTGAAACCACCTTTATACCATCCGTCCTTGTTCCTGAACTCACTGCAGAAAAGGCAAACCAGTCTCTTTATGATTATATCGAAAAAGTAGGCGGCTTTGCGATTGACCATGCGGAACAGACGCTTGAGGCCTCAATTGTTACGATAGAAGAAGCAAAATTTTTAGAGGTACCTAAGGGCTCACCTGTGCTGCTTATTGAACGGTTGTCTTTTCTGAAAGGCGGCATACCTTTTGAGTTTACAAAGTCCCTTTATCGCGCAGACCGATATAAGTTTATTGTTCGCCTTCCAAACGCTTAAAACTCATGATTTAATAACGAACAGATCCATGCAATCAGTGCTGTATGTTATTGATCACAGGTTCTCTATTGTATAATTTTACTTATTTACTTTTATCATTTAAGATAAAGTTAAAGTTGTGAGTAAATTGTAAATTATAGAGAGGGTGATGGTATGGCAACGGCTGCAGAAAGCAACACATCCAAACGGAAGGATTTTTTTCATGCGCGTAATCATTTTACCAGCAACGGGAAAACCTACTGTTTTTACGATCTTAGGGTCCTAAAGAAATTCGGCGATATTGAACGCCTTCCATATTCGATAAAAGTATTGCTGGAAGCTGTTTTACGTCAATGTGACGGCAAGGTCGTTAAGCAGGAGCATGTCGAAAACCTGGCAAAATGGGGAACAGAAGAGTTGAACAAAACAATTGACGTTCCGTTCAACCCCTCACGGATCATTTTGCAGGATTTTACCGGTGTTCCAGCTGTCGTTGATCTTGCCTCTCTCAGAAAAGCGATGGCAGATGCCGGCGGTGATCCGAAAAAAATCAATCCTGAAAAACCTGTTGATCTAGTTGTCGACCACTCCGTTCAAGTTGACCGGTTCGGAACGGATGATGCCCTGAAGTTTAATATGGTCCGGGAATTTGAGCGCAACGGTGAGCGTTACAAGTTTCTGAAATGGGCACAGAAGTCGTTTGAAAACTTCCGCGCTGTTCCCCCTGCTACCGGGATTGTTCACCAAGTGAATCTCGAATATCTGGCTTCCGTTGTTCACGCAATTACTGAGGATGACGGCAGCCTGACAGCTTATCCGGATACACTGGTCGGAACCGATTCACATACGACAATGATTAACGGACTGGGTGTTCTCGGCTGGGGTGTCGGCGGTATCGAAGCCGAAGCGGGTATGCTGGGTCAGCCTTCTTATTTTCCAGTACCTGAAGTGATTGGTATCCGGATCACCGGCAACCTCCCTGATGGGACAACAGCAACTGATCTCGCATTGAAAGTGACACAAATTCTGCGTGAAGAAAGTGTCGTTGGCAAATTTGTCGAATTCTTCGGGCCGAGCTTATCCCATATGTCTCTTGCCGACCGGGCAACGGTTTCGAATATGTCACCGGAAAATGGTGCTACGGCAACATTTTTCCCCGTCGATCAAGTGACACTGGACTATCTGTCTCTGACGGGACGTTCGCATGAATCCATTCGACTTGTTGAAGATTACTGCAGAGCGAACGGACTGTTTTATACACCGGATTCTAGGGATCCGCGTTTCACTAAAGTAATTGAGCTGAATCTTTCTGATGTTCAGCCATCGCTAGCCGGACCAAAACGCCCTCAGGATCGCATCGCACTGGCAAAAATCAAAGATGAATTTGCGGCGTCGCTCACGAGTCCGGCCGGAAATCATGGTTTTGGCTTTAAGTCTGATGAAATAGGGAAAAACGCATTTATTGAACATTCAGATGGAAGTAAAACGGAATTGAAAACCGGTGCGGTGGTGATTGCAGCGATTACGAGCTGCACGAATACAAGCAATCCAAGTGTGATGATTGGTGCTGGTCTGCTGGCTAAGAAAGCAGTCGAAAAGGGCCTGACGGTTCCGGATTATGTGAAAACCAGTCTGGCACCGGGATCAAAAGTGGTTACGGACTATTTGGAAAATGCCGGTTTGATGCCTTACCTTGAAAAACTCGGGTTTAATCTTGTTGGTTATGGCTGTACGACTTGTATCGGCAATTCGGGACCTCTCCCGGAAGAGGTTGAAAAGGCGATTACAGACAGCGATCTGACTGTTTCTGCGGTCCTCTCCGGAAATCGAAATTTTGAGGGGCGGATTCATCCTCTGATTCGGGCAAACTATCTGGCCTCGCCACCGCTTGTCGTTGCTTTTGCATTGGCTGGCACGGTTCATTTTGATGTGAAGCACGATTCTTTTGGTAAAGATAAAAATGGCCGGGATGTGTATTTCAAAGATATCTGGCCATCCCGTGATGAAATTGCCGAGGCAGTAAGCCAATCTGTCAATCCGGAAATGTTTAAAAAAGAGTATTCTCGTGTTTTCACTGAAAATCAGCGTTGGAACTCGATTCAGACGAGTGAAGGCGAGCTGTACGACTGGGATCCGGATTCAACTTACATCCAGAACCCACCGTTTTTTGAACAGCTTTCAGCTGGTCTGAAGGAAATCAAGCCGATTGAAAATCTCCGGGTCATCGGAAAGTTTGGCGATTCTGTCACAACGGATCACATTTCTCCGGCGGGTGCCATTTCTCAAAAGAGCCCGGCTGGACAATACCTGCTTGGTAAAGGTGTCAAGCGCTTTGATTTTAATTCATACGGATCCCGGCGGGGAAATCACGAGGTCATGATGCGCGGTACTTTTGCAAATGTCCGCATCCGCAACAAAATTGCTCCGGGAACTGAAGGTGGCTATACGACGTACTGGCCGTCCGGAGAGGTTATGCCGATTTATGAAGCAGCCATGAAGTATAAAAAAGACGGAACGGGTCTGATTGTTCTGGCCGGCTGGGATTACGGTATGGGCAGCTCAAGAGACTGGGCCGCGAAGGGTACCAATTTACTTGGAATAAAAGCGGTCATCGCTCAAAGCTTTGAACGGATACACCGCAGCAATCTAGTGATGATGGGTGTCCTTCCGCTTCAGTTCATGGAGGGCCAAAGTGCAGGCAAACTAGGCCTGTCCGGCGAGGAACAAATCAGCATTGATATCAACGAAAAAGTCGTTCCCGGACAGATCCTTCAAGCCAAGGCCGTTTCTGAAAACGGATCAGTCATTCCATTCGAGGTCATTGTCCGCTTTGACAGTGAAGTTGAAATTGATTATTACCGCAATGGAGGAATTCTTCAGACAATTTTGCGCCGGAAACTTAATGAGAAGGCGTGATAAATTTTTTTGCTGTCGATGAATATTTAAAGAAGTCATGGGCATGATAAATAGCGAAGAAGATCAGAAAATGTTTTGATCTTTTCGGTTATTATCGGAGGAGAGGATTCCATTGGAAAGTCCAACTTGCCCAATGCATCTCAAATGGCTTTTTAGCCGCTCTGAAAGATAACAATTCGTAAAATCTGATTCAATTTCATCTTCTTCATCTGGGGGACTGTCCTTTTAGGACGGTCCCTTTATAAATAAAAAACCGGGGTGGACGATGAAAGTCCCCCCGGTTTAGTGTGTACGAATTCTGACTCACATCTGCTCAGGCAAAAAGGTGAGAAAATCAATTAAGGCTTTAAGGCCGCGGTCAAAGTTGACAAGATGAAAATGTTCATTTGGTGCGTGAAAGTTTTCTGTGGCTAGTCCGAAACCCATAAGCACTGGTGCCAGCCCCAATTTATCATGGAATGTATTTACAATCGGGACCGACCCGCCTTGTCTTGAAAAGACAGGGTTAACATGAAATGCTTCCTTAAGCGCTGCTCCTGCGGCCTTTAATGCAGGATGATCCAGCGGCATGACAAATGGTTCTGCATGATCCATCAGCCGAATATCCATTTTCACGCCTGCCGGGAGATGTGCGTTCAAGTGTTTTTTCAAAAGTGCAGCGATCATGGCAGGGTCCTGATTCGGGACGAGACGGCAGGTGATTTTTGCCGTTGCCTTGGAAGGAATAACTGTTTTGAGACCCTCACCTTGAAATCCGCCGAAGACTCCGTTTAGCTCCACTGTTGGACGCGCCCAAATTCTGGCTATGGTAGAATAACCCGGTTCTCCCCAAAGCGTGTCGACATCTAATTCCTTCTTTAATGCATCATCATCAGAAATTTTCTCACAGGTTGTTTTTTCTTCTGCGGTCAGTTCTTCGACGTCATCATAAAAGCCTTCAACTGCAATTTTTCCGCTGTGGTCGTGAAGAGAAGCAAGCAGCTCAACCATGGCGTGGAGTGTATTCTGTACTGCGCCGCCGTACACGCCTGAATGAAGATCACCCTTCGGACCGCGCAGATGAACCTCAAGTCCGCAAAGACCGCGCAAACCGTAGCTGACAGCCGGCTGGTCAATTCCGATCATTGTTGTGTCCGATACGAGCAGCACATCGGCTTTCAGTAATTCCAGATGGTCATCGATGAAATCGTCCAGATGGGCGCTGCCGATTTCTTCTTCGCCCTCAAAGCAGAATTTAATATTAACCGGAAGTTCTCCTTTAACTGCAAGTATTGATTCAGCTGCTTTTGCCAGCATTAAGACCTGGCCTTTATCATCGCTGCAGCCGCGTGCATAAATGATATTGTCGATGATTTCCGGTTTAAAGGGGTCGGTTTTCCACTGATCAACTGGATCGACAGGCTGCACATCGTAGTGCCCGTAACAGAGGACCGTTGGTTTTCCTTCAGCTTTTAGATAATCGGCATAGACGACCGGATGTCCTGCAGTCTCCAATATTTGAACATTTTCCAACCTGCCCTCCCTAAGATCCCCGGCAAGCCATTCGGCCGCTTTTCTGACGTCCGCTTTGTGCAAGGAATCTGAGCTAACGCTGGGAATTGAGAGAAAGTCGGACATTTGTTTCAGATGAAGCGCCCGATTATTTTCAAGAAAAGCATTGATTTGTTGATCCACTAAAAAAGACCTCCCAAATGGTATTCTGACTTTTCTATTGTAGCAGATAGTCATATTTTTTATAAATAAGATATCAAACTATAACGATCAGGTTTAAGCGACAAAATAAGGGGAAAGATAAGAATGTAATGAAATATTCACACAATATTAGAAAACGTTTTCTTACCCTTTATAATAAGAGAGATAGGACAAGCGGATAAAATATAAAGAAAGGAGGCGGGCATATGAGGAAAAAACACGCCTTTAAAGAGCTCGTTCTAAAAAACAAGTCTGAAATTTTGAGTAACGAAAAGACTTTGGAAAAGATTGAACAGAAAATTGATCAGAAACATGTACAAGCAGTTAAATAAATCGAATAAAAAAACAGCGGACTGTCCGCTGTTTTTTTATTCGGCGGACCGGCACAATTTGGCCTCTGTCAACAGCTGAAAGCTTGCCGATCACCAGGCTTTTTTATATTTCTGACGGGTGCCGGGATGAAGGCCTTATGATAAAATAGTATCTGTCCGAATAATTATCGGACAGTATTTTATCTGCTGACGGGAGTTGACCGATTCGATGCAGAGACACATCATTTTGGTGCCTTACAAAGAAGAATGGGCGCAGGAATACAAAAAAGAAGCGGGGAGGATTTCTCATGTTCTTCATCCGGTTCTGAGCGCTATTCATCATATTGGCAGCACGGCGATACCTGGAATACTCGCCAAACCGACGATTGATATTTTAGCTGAAGTTACGGATCTTGAGCAGGTGGATTCTCTGGCTTCCGGGATTGAAAGGCTGGGTTACCAGTCATATGGCGAATATGGAATATCCGGACGCCGCTATTTCTGCAAAACAGATGCAATGGGAAATCATCTTGTTCACCTTCATGTTTTCAGAGAAGAAACAGAGAATGTGATCCGTCATCTGGCATTTCGGGATTATCTGAAAGTTCACGATGATGATGCTGACTTTTACAGTCGTTTAAAAGAAGAATTAGCTGTTGCCTTTCCCTATGACGGAGAAAGTTATTCCAAGGGAAAAGATGCTGCTGTTCATAAGATTGAAGAACGGGCACTGCAGTGGTGGTACGGGGAATGAATCAACATTTTGGAGAGGTGCAGGAACATTAAAAAGTTTGTCATAATGATTATTGGAGTTTTAGCCATATTGCTGGTAGGAAGTTTAGCAATCTACCATTACTGGCCTGCTGAACCAAAGCAAAAGCATCATCCAATCGTTACATATTCTTACAGGATTGTCGCGCTTGGAGATTCGTTAACACAAGGGGTAGGAGATGAGAAAAACCATGGTTATGTCGGGATGACATCAGCCGCCCTTCAGAGGCAGAAAAGTGTGAAGAAGGTTTCAGTCGATGATCTTGGACATCTCGGGGATACTTCCACCGATTTGCTGAATGTGTTGAAAAGGCCACAGGCCAGGCAATCAGTTAGGCAGGCTAATACAATTTTTTTGACGATTGGTGGAAATGACCTTGTGCGTGTTCTAAGAAATCATTTTATGGATTTAAGTACAAGCGATTTCGCGGCCCAGCAGAAAATTTTTTCTGCCCATCTGGAGCAGGTTTTTTCTGAACTCAGAAAACTCAATCCCAATGCGCCTATCTATTATTTCGGACTATATAACCCATTCGAAGATTATCTAGGGAAAGCGAACAGAGACTTTGTTCCAATTCTGAACCGATGGAATGCCAACAGTAAAAAAATAACCGGACAATATAAAAAAATTATTTTCATCCCGACGGCTGACATTTTTAAAGGTACAGGAAGCACTTTACTTTATGAGGATCATTTCCATCCGAATGAGAAGGGGTATCAAAAGCTTTCTGCCCGACTTCTGACGGCAATCAATCGTCATCCGTGATCGACAGCTTTTCTAGTGATCATCTGATAAAAAAACATTGTTTGATCAAACAATGTAGAATATACTGAATAAAAAGGCTACTGCCTGAGATGCTGTTTGAAAGAGGGGATAGTTTTGTCTTTTATTTTGTTCCAGGATCAGATTGTGCCGCGTGAACAGGGGAAAGTGGATATGGAAGACCGGGGCTATCAATTTGGTGACGGTATCTATGAAGCGATTCCCGTGTACGGGGGACAGATGTTTCTGCTTGATCCACACTTGAAACGACTAAAGAGAAGCGCAAATGAATTGCGGCTTTCGCTGCCGTTCGGTTTCGAGGAATTAACTGAAAATCTGAACAAATTGATCCAGATGAACGAAATCAATGATGGAATAGTTTATTTTCAGGTCACGCGCGGTACCGCGCCGCGGAAGCATTTTTTTCCTGAGCATACTGAATCTGTTCTGACGGGATCGGTAGTCGGCCATACATGGGGAAGCAATCAGGAAGCAGGAATCCAAACAAGTCTTGCCGAGGATATCCGCTGGCTTCGTTGTGACATCAAAACACTGAATCTGCTCGGCAATGTGCTGGCCAAACAGCATGCACATGAACAAGGTTCGGACGAGGCAATCCTGCATCGCGGAGATATTGTGACGGAAGGTTCCTCAAGCAATGTGTTTATCGTCCAAGACGGACGACTGATCACACATCCGGCTGATCATTTTATTCTGAATGGAATTACCCGGCATTTTGTTATTGAACTAGCCGAAAGAATGGCCATCACTGTCGATGAAAGACCGTTCACGCTGGAAGAGCTGCTCGCGGCCGATGAAATATTTATTACCAGCACCGGCAATGAAGTTATGCCTGTCGCTCAAATTGACGGCCGTCCTGCAGCCGGCGGACAGCCGGGTCCTGTCACCAAAAAGTTAATGGTTGCGTTTGCCGATGAAGTGACACGCTTCAAAGCAGTTCAGCCGTCCTAATCGGCTGATGGAATACCCGGCATTCCCAAACAACTAAAAAATGATGCATAGAAAAAAGGCTTAACAGATCCAGCAGCTTCTGAAGAATGGCACACGGATCGGTTAAGCCTTTATTTATTTTATGGTTCCATGAGTTCTAAATTAATTTTATTCCATTTTTGTCAACGGCCACCATCGAAATCCGTCAATGGCCAGAAGCCTGTCGGATGAAGCGGGACCCATTGTGCCGGCTTCATAATAGTCAAGCGGTATATCTTTCCATGCCGCGACAATGGAATCTGTGAGCGACCACGAAAAAGCAACCTCATCCCAGCGGGTGAAATTTGTGGAATCTCCTCTCAGACAGTCGGACAGCAGGCGCTCATATGCATCATGCGTGTCTTCATGATGTTTGCCGTTGTTGCTGAAATTCATTGAGATAGGCACGGTGTCGCCTTCCACGCCGAATTCCTTAACGTTCAGCTTGAGCGACAGACCTTCGTCCGGCTGAATATGAATGACGAGCAGATTAGGACCGATGTGATTAAATTCAAACAAATAAGGGTTATTAGGAATGTCTTTAAATTGAATAACAACTTCAGTTGATTTTGCTGCCAGTCGCTTTCCGGTGCGGATATAGAACGGTACACCGGTCCAGCGGTAATTATCGATAAAAAGTCTTGCTGCCACAAAGGTTTCTGTGTCTGAACTCATATCTATGTTATTTTCATCATGATAGCCGTCAGTTCGTGTTCCATCCGGCATGACACCGGCCGTATATTGTGCACGCACGATCTGATTCGTGATCGCGTCCGAGGACATCGGCCGGATAGACTTCAGTACTTTAACCTTCTCCTGACGGATGTCTTCCGGTTCAAAACGGCTCGGCGGTTCCATGGCTGTCAGCGTCAGCAACTGCATTATGTGGTTCTGTACCATGTCGAGCAAGGCGCCGGTCTGGTCGTAATAACTTGCCCGGTCACCTACTCCGAGCGTTTCGCTTAATGTAATTTGGACATTGGCAATACTGCGATGGTTCCAGACGGACTCAAAAATCGGATTGGCAAAACGGAGCGCTTCAATATTTTGCACCATTTCCTTACCGAGGTAATGGTCAATCCGATAAATTTCGGCTTCGTCAAAAACTTGCAGAAGATCATGGTTAAGTTTCTCGGCTGATTTCAGATCATGCCCAAATGGTTTTTCGATGATCAGACGTTTCCAGCCCGCCGAATCAGTCAGACCTGCCCCCTTCAGATTTTTGGCAGCAAGGCCGAAAAATTGAGGAGCGAGTGAAAGATAAAACATCCTGTTTCCGTGAAGATGAAACTGAGTATCAATCTGGTCACTGATGTTCTTCAAAAGTGCAAAATGATCTGGCTGTTCTATGTCCAGAGGCTGATAAAAAAAACGATCCAGAAATTTTTTCCGCTGATCAGCATCCGGGGACAGTACGCGGTCCACCATGCTGCGATAGGACTCATGCGTATGCTGCCGTCTGGCAAGACCGATTACAGCAAATTCATGGCCTTTTTTGTATAATTCGTAAAGAGCCGGGTAAAGTTTTCTTCGGGCAAGATCTCCGGTAGCCCCGAACATGAAAATCAGCGTAGGCTCCCTCGTTGTTTCAACCATCATCAGTGTACCTCGTTCCTCTTTCTGTATAATTAAATGTTATCACACTTAATGACCAATGTGTTACACTTAAATCTTTCATGTATGAATGGATTGTGAAATCCTGCATTCTGATGCAGAAAAGTGCTGAAAAAAACAGAAGCCGCCGCTCGTCAAACGTCTCATTGTTATAAATCGTTGCATTTAATTTCTGTACATGTTATTGTGAAATTATGCGCTTAGGCAATAATAGGGATGGAAGAGGCTTGCTTGTTGAAAACAAAGATGAAATTTGCTCAATGTTTGGTAGGCATTTTCCGTCCGTCGCGGGGAATGCCTAAACATTTGATGAATAAAAACTGAACAGAAAAAAGGAGACATTACGACTTAATGAAATTTTCAGAACTAGACGTAAGCGAAGAAATACTGAAAGCGACCGAAAGGATGGGGTTCAAGGAAATGACCCCCATTCAGGAACAAGCAATACCTGTTGCGGCAACAGGTGTTGATCTGATTGGCCAGGCTCAGACAGGGACAGGGAAGACAACGGCGTTTGGGATTCCGATGATTGAGTCGGCCGATCCGGCTGATCCCGATATTCAAGGAGTGGTAATTACTCCGACACGTGAGCTTGCCATCCAGAATGCTCAGGAACTGAACGCACTGGGTTATTTTAAAAAGGTAAGAACGGTTGCTGTTTATGGCGGCCAGGACATCCAGAAACAGATCCGTGACTTGAAAAGGCGTCCCAGCATTATCTCCGCAACGCCAGGAAGGTTATTAGATCATATCAAAAGACATACAATCCGCCTCAGTCAGATCAAAGTAATTGTTCTCGACGAAGCGGATGAGATGCTGAATATGGGATTTATTGACGATATCCATGAAATTTTGGAAAGCACCCCGCAAGAACGTCAGACACTTCTCTTTTCGGCTACCATGCCGGGACCGATTCAACATCTCGCGGAAAAATTCATGAAGGATCCTAAGAAAGTACAGATTAAAGCAAAGACTCTGACTGTTTCTCTGATCGAACAGAATTATGTCAAGGTCAGGGAACCGGAAAAATTTGATGCACTGACACGCTTTCTTGATATTCAGATGCCGGAACGTGCGATTGTTTTTGGAAGGACGAAGCGCCGTGTTGATGAATTGATGCGTGCACTTCAAAAACGCGGCTATGAAGCGGAAGGGATCCATGGAGATCTGACACAGTCAAAACGTGATCTGGTTCTCCGAAGATTCAAGCAAAATGAAGTCAAGCTATTGATTGCTACAGA
The DNA here is from genome assembly GCF_002802965.1 of Sporolactobacillus pectinivorans. Taxonomy (NCBI): domain Bacteria; kingdom Bacillati; phylum Bacillota; class Bacilli; order Caryophanales; family Sporolactobacillaceae; genus Sporolactobacillus; species Sporolactobacillus pectinivorans. The sequence continues at coordinate 2,120,023 of NZ_NXGA01000001.1, forward strand.
TGTCGCTGCCCGTGGACTGGATATCAGTAACGTCACTCATGTGTACAATTTTGATCTGCCTCAGGATCCGGAAAGTTATGTACACCGCATTGGACGTACCGGGCGCGCCGGAAAGACAGGGTTGGCGCTGACATTCATCACTCCTGGTGAATTCCCGCATTTGAGAGCGATCGAACGTCTGACCAAACAGCCTATGAAGCAGGTCAACGCTCCAAGCTATGAGCAGGCGCTTGCCGGTCAGCAAAAAGTAGCTGTCGATACACTGAAAGAATCACTTGAAAATGATAACTATCATGATTATGAAACGAGAGCTGAAGAACTGCTTTCAGATAATGACCCGGCAGATATTGTTGCGGCAGCCCTTAAGGTTTTAACCAAAGAACCGGATACTACGCCGGTTCGTCTTACCCGCGAGGCGCCGCTGATGGTTAAGAGAAACAATCACCATCAACAATACAACAAAGACGGAAGGGGAAGAAATTACTATTCCCATGACCGCGACCGTGACCGGAGGCAACACAGCAGCTTCAGAGGAAGAAGCAGGCAGAAGTCGCAGCATTTTTAATGCACCGATCGATTGTTAATCGAATAAATAGTGTAAAAAGGGGAAGTCTATGGCTTCTTCTTTTTTTGTTCTGTTAGAAGGCATACAAATTAAGAGAAAATGTCGGACCATTCACGGCCGTCGCTACCCGCGCCTGAAAGCTTGCCAATCGGCAAGCTTTTTCTTATCCGGAGAAGAACTAAAAAACATATTTTTTCAAAATTTTACTAATCGAAATAGTTGGAAAAGTTAAAAGAAAATAAACAAAAATGGTTGTAACTTTCAGAAAAGTATTGTAGAATAGTGAAAAGTGCAAAGGGGGCAATAAAGATGAACAATGATCACTCTTTCCAGCAAAATACGAAGGCGCTTGTTCTCTACAAAGAACAGCAGGCGAAGGTCTCGGTTGTCGAAATGTATGCCCAAATGATCCTTGATGAGATGGAATTTAAGCAGAAAGTAAAGCAATTGCGATCTGAAATTGACGCAAGTCTGGATTCCGGGGATAAAGCACTGTTTATGAAATTGACTGATGAATACAAGCAATTGCTTCGTTAACCGGAACAATTAATTTTGAGGGAATAGATGTGAATTTAAATGAGCTCCCTAGCGTTTATGAATTATGAACCGCTCGGTGCAGAGGAGATCTTTAAAACTGGTTTCGAAATTTGATAACAATGATAAAAAGGATCCGATTTCGGATTCTTTTTTTGCTTCATGTAGCATTTCAGTGCCAATGAAGCACTATTCTGCCGGATATCATTTTGAGGTCGTTCGCTCAATTACGAGATTTTTTCCAGTGGGCCATTCGGCAAGCAGCATACCAATCAGAATAAATCCACAGCCTGTCAGTTCTGCTGCACCGAGAGTCACATGTTGAAAGAGCACGGAGGTCCAGGCAGCGAATACCGGTTCCATTATGTAGATGATCCCGACATGTGTTGCCGGTGTTTTTTTCTGAAGGAATGTTTGGAGAAGAAAAGCGAAAGCAGTGGCAAACAGAGCCATAAATAGAATGACTGTCAGAATGTCCGGCTCAAGGAGTGTCTGTAAACGGATAATACGCACTCCATCTGCCGAGAAACCAAAGATAAAGCTGAATAAGGCAACAACGGTCAACTGTACAATGGTGAGAGACAGGCTGCTGAATTGTTCAGTGACTTTGGCAGTAAAAACGATGTGCATGGCAAAGGCGACAGCACAGATCAGCACGATCAGATCACCGCGATTCAGTGTGAACCGTCCGTGCGTTGTCAAAAAGAAGAGCCCGACAACGGCAAAGAGTATTCCTGCCGCTGCGGTCGCCGGCGGCAATTTTCTGAGCAGCAGGGCTGACAGAATAGGGACGAGCACGATGCTCAGCCCGGTAATAAAGGCAGCATTTGACGCCGATGTGTAAAGAAGCCCGATGGTTTGGCAGCCATACCCGATGAAAAGAAAAATTCCAAGCAGTGACCCCGCACCAATCAGACGGATTAAATGTGAGCGGTCTATTGTTTTATTTTTTCCGAATGCCAGTTTCCAGGCAGCCAGAAACAAAGCTGCAATCAGAAAACGCCAGGCATTGAAAGTCATCGGGGTCAGTTTGCCCAAGACATCCTGGACAATAATAAATGTCGTTCCCCAGACAAATGTAATGCCTAGCAATATTGCATCTGCAGTAAGCGCACGTCTGAACGTCACAGTGGACCACACTCACTTTTATCGGCATTTTGCTGCTTCCGGATGGCAAAACGGGCCAAAGCATCCGCGTTCCGGTTCTTTTCATCCGGTATCCACTTGCAGAAAAAGAGATCAAACCGGTCAATCAGAGTGAGTGCCCGCTCCAGATAATGCGCATATTCAGCCTTTTTTACATATCTCTTTTCAAGTGCCTGATTGACCAGTTGTGAGTCTGTCCTGAAAGATACACTCCGGTAGCCTTTTTCCAGGCAATACTGAAGTGCCTGTACAAGCGCGGCAAATTCAGCTTCATGGTTGCTTGACAATACACCAAGAGGAATGGATTCCCGGATTTCACTGCCTCCTGAATTTATGTACACTCCTCCGCCGGCAAGCCCCGGATTGCCGACCGAAGCCCCGTCAAATGAAACTTCAATCAAAAGTTTCCATCCCTTCCCCATAAGTAGTGAATACAAATATTAGCATACAACAAAATTTAATCGAAGAAAAACGGTAATTTTTCCGGCAGCTTATTATTGCAAAGTAGCTATTATGTTATTATAAGAAATGAAACGGATAACTAATGTGATTGGGTGATCAGCTAAAAATGACAGATAAATCAAAAACAGTAAAGTCCGATATTGAAATTGCTCAGGAAGCCAAGTTAGCTCCGATCAGTAACATTGCTTCCGGCCTTGGGCTTGAAGATGAAGACTGGGAGCCGTATGGACGCTATAAGGCAAAAGTGTCAGTGAAAGCGCTTAAAAAGCTGCAAGAGCGGGCTGATGGTAAAGTTATTCTTGTCACTTCGATCAATCCAACGCCGGCTGGCGAAGGAAAATCAACGGTTACTGTCGGACTGGGGCAGGCGCTGAACAGGATTGGCAAAAAGGCGGTCATTGCGCTCCGTGAACCGTCACTTGGTCCGACCATGGGACTTAAGGGGGGCGCTGCGGGAGGAGGCTATTCTCAGGTTGTGCCTATGGAGGACATTAATCTGCATTTTACAGGTGATTTTCATGCGATTACCGCAGCCCACAACGCTTTAGCGGCTCTGCTGGACAATCATATTCAGCAGGGAAATGAGCTGAATATTGATCCAAGGCGGATTGTCTGGAAACGTGTCGTTGATCTGAATGATCGCGCACTTCGCCACGTCATTATCGGTCTTGGCGGTAAGGCGAACGGTATTCCGCGTGAGGATGGATTTGATATCACCGTTGCGTCAGAAATAATGGCTATTCTCTGTCTTTCGGAAGATCTTATGGATTTGAAGGAACGGCTCAGTCGAATGCTTATTGCTTATACATACGACGGAAAACCGGTATTTGTCAAAGACCTGAAAGTTGAGGGTGCCTTGACGTTGCTGCTGAAAGAGGCCATCCATCCAAACCTGGTACAGACTTTGGAAAATACACCGGCGTTTGTGCATGGCGGCCCGTTTGCCAACATTGCTCATGGGTGTAACAGCGTTCTTGCGACAAAAATGGGTGCGAAACTTGGCGATTACGTCGTCACGGAAGCCGGTTTCGGGGCCGACCTTGGCGCAGAAAAATTTCTTGATATTACAACGCGTGCAGGACATATTAACCCAGCTGCAGTGGTCATTGTCGCGACGATACGTGCACTTAAAATGCACGGTGGTATGAAAAAAGAAGAACTCAAAACTGAGAATCTGGAAGCGCTGGCGCAGGGAATGGAAAACCTCGCCTGTCATATTGAAACCATTAAAACATTTGGTCTGCCTTACGTCATTGCGATCAATCATTTCATCTTTGATACAGACCGTGAAGTCGAATATGTCAAAGAATGGTGCGCTAAAAACAGTCATCCGGTTGCTTTGGCAAAGGTCTGGGAAGATGGGGGAAAGGGCGGAGAAGAGCTGGCACACCTGGTTGTTGATACAGTAGAATCCACCGGAAATCAGTTTAAACCGCTTTATAGTCTGGAAGACTCGATTGAAGACAAACTTTCCGCTGTGGTTACAAAAGTATACGGCGGGAAAGGTGTGGAATTTTCATCGAAAGCAAGCAAACAGCTAGTTCGAATAAAGAAAAATGGCTGGGATAAATTTCCCGTGTGTGTTGCTAAAACACAATATTCACTCTCAGATGATCCAAAACTGATCGGCCGTCCGGAGAATTTTATCATTCACGTCCGTGAACTGAAAGTCTCAGTCGGTGCCGGTTTCATTGTTGCTATGACCGGCAGCGTCCTGACGATGCCCGGATTGCCGAAAAATCCTGCAGCATTGAATATGGATGTCGATTCGGATGGAAAAGTTGCCGGCTTGTTTTGAAGAAAAAATGAAAGGGCGTTTCGTGCCGGATCAGCCGGACGAAACGTTTTTTTTATAAAGGAGTTTCAAAATTGAAAATTTCAAAGGCGCAGAAAGATGGAATCATTGAAAAACTTCAGTCCTATTATTTTGATACTTATCATGAAGAACTTGGCCTGATTGGTGCCGAAAATATGTATTCCTTTTTTATGAAAGAGTGTGCTCCTGTTATTTATAATACCGCACTTAAAGATGCTAAGTATGTGGTTGAACAGCAGATGGCTTCATTGACTGAAGAGCTGGATGTTCTAGAGAAGCGATAGGGAAGTGGTTCAGGCTATTTCTAGAACGACATTTATTAAATGATAAATTGTTTGTTCAAATGAAAATGATAATTAAAATCAATTGTAATAAACCTGCTGGATGTCAGGAACAACGGACATTTTGATCATTTTTTATTTTATTATAAAAAGATAATCATTATAGTTGAATCACTGACGCTGTGGTGATAAGATAAACCTGTCTCGAAGGGCAATGTATGACAAGCAACATTGCAGAGACATGAATCAAGATCGCACGGATGGTGCGACCAAAAAAGACAGGTGTAGTCAAGGTGACAGAGGAGAAAAGAAGCTTTCTTAAGATACAAAGGCGTCTGCTTTTGCATCTCTCGCTTTTCAGATATTGGAAATCGAATTTACTGATTGAGCATAATCGGCAGACTTACGCAAAGATTTCCGATACTGAGGAGCACCTAATTTCTACCGTTTTACCAGGTGAGCATGGGGCTGATGCCGGAAAGTTATTTCGTTTTTATGTTTTCCTGAGCAAAATACTGGGTTTTACTTTTGTTACTCAGCTGATGATGGACGTAAAAGAACGCAGTGTACGCCACTATGTGAAGCTGTCGGAAGGGTTTCCTGCCGAAAAGGTACAGAAAATCGACGCTTTGATTCAGCAGGAAAGGGATTTAATCGCACAGTTAAAAGAGCGCCGTCTTGATTTTGTCGGTGCCATCATCCTCGGCATGAATGATGCGCTTGTTGAAATTACCGGCAGTGTCGCCGGATTCACTCTTTCCATGTCCAATACAAAAATGATTGCCGTTGCAGGTCTTATTGCCGGCATTGCCGCTTCACTTTCAATGGCTGCGAGCGAATTTATGGCTGAACGGTCAGAGGGTAATATAAAAAAAGCAGCCACGGCAGCGATCTATACCGGATTTTCTTATTTGCTGACGGTTGTGTTACTGGTTCTTCCGTTTTTTGCACTTCCGGCGCATGACTATATGCTTGCGCTTTTGTTTACGGTCATCATAGCTGTTATTATCATCTTTGTGTTCAGTTTTTACATGGCTGTTGCGAAAGAACTTAGCTTTAAACAACGTTTTTTGGAAATGGTTTTTGTCAGTGTCGGTGTAGCGGCATTAACTTTCTTTATCGGATTTATTGTCAAAAACTACATTGGCATTTCGGCATAAAAAAGTTACAGCTGTAAGGCTGAGAAAACAAATCAATGCTGTCCCATCATTCAACGGAATGGGACAGCTTTTTTGCTGCAGCGGTTCCCGCCGCATGACCGGTGACAAAGGCAGAGGTGATGTTGTATCCACCGGTATAACCGTGAATATCCATAATTTCTCCGCAAAAATATAATCCCGGCATGATTTTGGATTCCATTGTTTTCGGATTGATTTCCTTTAATGAAATACCACCACCCGTAATAAATGCTTTTTCAATCGGCAGTGTGCCGTTGACTTGGACTGGAAATGCTTTGAGCAGTCCAGCCGTTTTTCTGATGCTCTCTTTTGACAGCTGACTGAAATTTATTCCCGGCGACACCCCGGCCTGATCTAGTAAGAATAACAGATATCTTTCCGGCACGATGCCCTTCCAAACGTTTCTAATTTCTTTTTTAGGTGACAATTGTGCAAGATGAAGAAGATGCCTGTTTATTTCATCCAAACTGCAATCTGGAAACGTATCAATCCGAATTTCAACGGCAGACACTTTATATTTTTTGAGGGCTTTAACGACGAACTGGCTGAGCCGCAGTATGGCAGGTCCGGATAGGCCGAAGTGAGTGAAAAGCAGATCCCATCGGTGCGTCTGTATTACTTTTCCCTTGGGGTTGACCAAAGTGACTGCAGCATCGCGCAAGGAAAGTCCCTGAAGTGCTTTCGCTTGAATAAACGGCTCTTCAGATGTCAGCGGCACTTCTGTCGGATAGAGTTCAGTGATCGTGTGGCCGGCCGATTTTGCCCACGAATATCCGTCACCTGTTGAACCGGTCTGCGGCACGGACTTTCCACCGACTGCGACAACGACGCAAGGGGCCTCTATTTTTTCTCCCAATTTTGTTTTCACACCCTTTGCACATTCCCCAAAAAGCACCGCTTCGACAGGCTGATTGACTTTGACTGTTACATTCAGTTCGTTAATCTTTTGCAATAGGGCGCGGACGACGGATTGCGCATTGTTTGAGACAGGGAATACCCGGCCATGATCCTCCTCCTTCAGCTGGATGCCCATCCCTTCGAAAAAATGAATAATATCCTGATTGTTAAATTCTGATAATGCGCTGTATAAAAAATGTCCGTTTCCTGGAATGTGCCGGATCAGTTCATCGATCGGCATGGCATTGGTGACATTGCAGCGACCGCCGCCCGAAATAGCGAGCTTTCTGCCCAGTTTGTCCCCTTTGTCTAACAGGCAGACTTTTGCACCGCGTTCAGCGGCGGCAATGGATGCCATTAACCCGGCAGGCCCACCGCCGATAACAATAACGTCATAGTTCTTCATTTCTTAGCCCCACAATCTTTGCCAAATAAGTCACAATCGGCCTGCATTTCATCTGGTCTCATAAGCTTATATGAAATGGGAACAAAAGTGAAGAGCACTCAATAAAATTGATATAGTGTGACATTTGTCACACAAACATTTTTTTGATAGGATAATGAAAGAGCAAACCGGTAGCAACAATTGCCGGCAATTATGTTGATTGAGGTGGACAACATGGACGATGAAAAGTCATATCGCGTTTTACTCTTTTATAAATACGTAACTATTGATAATCCGCAAGATTTTGCCCAAGAGCATCTGACCTTTTGCAAAAGTCTGGCGCTGAAGGGACGTATTTTGGTCGCAAAGGAGGGCCTGAATGGTACCTTGTCGGGGACGCAAGAACAGACTCAGATCTACATGGATACGCTCCATCGCGATCCACGGTTCAGCGGCATGGTTTTTAAAACAGATTCGGCAGACGGGCACGCTTTTACAAAAATGAATGTCCGAGCGCGCAAGGAAATCGTGGCGTTTAAGCTGAAAAATGATATCGATCCACATCAGATGACAGGGAAACATTTGAAACCGAAAGCATTTCATGATGCGATGCAGGAGGAGAACGCAATCCTGATTGACGCACGGAATAATTATGAAACACAGATCGGCCATTTCAGGCATGCCATTCTCCCGGATGTTAAGACGTTCCGCGACCTGCCTGACTGGATTGAAAAAAATCTGGCTGACTGCAAAGACAAGAAAGTGCTGACTTACTGTACGGGCGGCATTCGTTGTGAAAAATTTAGTGGCTATCTTCTGAAAGCCGGATTCAAAGATGTCAGTCAACTGGACGGCGGCATTGTTGAGTATGGCAAAGATCCTGAAGTAAAGGGAGAATTGTATGACGGGAAATGCTATGTTTTTGACAAACGCATTTCTGTTCCCGTTAACCGCACAGACGAAGACGTTATTGTCGGACACTGCCACCGTTGCGGCAAGCCGTGCGATCGAATTGTCAATTGTGCGAACCCGGAATGCAATAAGCAGTATATATGCTGCGAGAACTGTGAAAAGAAATACCATCGTTCCTGTAGTGCTACCTGCCGCAGCCATCCGCGCAACCGCTATAACCTGCAGCTGGCACGGCGTGGGCGAGAAACCGCGAAAGTGTAATGGTGCGCAGAGGAGACAAGTCAATTATTCCGTAGTGAGATATTGTCTGACCCGTTCGTAAATCCAGTCTCCGGCCACGCTTTTCTGATAACTGATCTTGAAAACATGGCCTCTCGTATAAACTTCGTAATCCAGCCATGTTCTTCGCGTCATATGGATATGATGGTCAAAAAGATCGTCTTTATTTTTTCTCATGTCTTCAGTAACTCGCAAAACGGCCAGATTGAGCGCCTCCAGATACTGAGCTTTGAATTTCGTATTGGTCAGTGCGATGATTTTTTTGTCCTGTTCTAAAGCGATGCGGATCATCGGCAGAAAGATGCATCGCTGGATAATATGTTTTTCCAGTATTGTAAGTTCATTGTTATCCATTTTTATCACCTGAAGTTATTATATACGAATACACGTTCCTATATCAAGCCTTCGGGTTAATTTAATATCAGTACTCTGGCTGTCACCTTTTGGATGGCGTCACTCAAATCCCGGCAGTAGCCGGCCGCTCCTCTATCCGATGACAGCCATTCTCTGCTTAGATTTCCGAATCGCACTGACGCTGACAGTAATCTGTGTCCAGTTCACTGCAAAACTCCGGTTGCGGGAAGCAGTAACCGCATCCAACCAATTTCCAGGAGTATGGAACAAACAGTTGATGCCGCGGTTTATTTCAATGCGCGGGCAGCTGAAAAGCTGGCTGAGTATAAAAATGAGCGGGGTCTGTCGGTCAGCCGGATGGCAGCACGCAATTGTAGGGGGGAATCACCAGGATCCTGTGGCAGGAACTGGTTTATGGGATCCACCATGTCTTGGCGCTGTTCATGGTCTCTGCTGCTCTAACCGTTTGAACACCTCGGATCTCTTGAACGATCAGAAGGTATAAAATGAGGTGCCGGCAGCAATCCTGATTCCTTCCATCTGCGATCCGTCCGCGAGAGCCGATAGCGACAGATAATCCGGACGGGTTGCACTGTTCATCAAAAAAGCGGAAATTTCCGCGCCTCTCCGGCGATATTTGTTCAGTTCGTTAATAATCTGGTCAGCGGAAAGGGTACCGATACCGTGGCCATAATAGAGATGATTCGACAAATCGACCGCGTTCTCACCCTGCCATTGCGGTGTCTGTGGGTTGACCTCGGGATTTTTAAAGTAGCGGACATCCCCGGGTATTCCTTGACCGACATGATGGGCATTCTTCAATGGGAGAAAAGGGTGATTTTGCCAGTCCCACAGGTAAAGGTGCTGGAAAACCTCGTTGAACCTTTCTTGAGAAATTGTTTTGATCAGCGCTTTGTAAAAAACAATCATCATGGCTGTTGCGCATTCGAAGGCATAAGCTTCGCCATTCTGAAAAATATCATCTATTGCTGCCGATGGCTGAATTCCCGTCCTGAGTTCAAAACCACCGTCCCCTGTCAGGTTCCAGAACGTTTCATTGCAAGCTGAATAGTAAAACGTAGCAAATGCTACGCCGCTTGAAAAAAGGGCGCGGGCGGCCTCGATTGTTTCATTACGCATTTTGATTTCGAAAGTCAGTTCGTGCCGCGACGGATAGGCAAACAGTTCGGATGATTCGGCCATCATGCGGATGATGACCGGCGCATAGCGGCCGGATTCTGCGAAACTACCATACATATCCGCTGTAAAAGTCTGACCGGATGTAATGATCATCTTCTTTCGCCTCCGCCTGATGAAATATTGAGTGACGCAAGCTGCTGAGGGATGGGCTGATTAATCCAGGCCCGCCAGCTTTTCGGCTGTTGTTTTCTCAAGCGCGCGGAACCGGTCGACAGACTCATCTGAACTTTGCCGGGCAATTTGAGAAAATCAGTATAGTTTCGTTTTTCACCTGGGAGCATTTCCTGAATGGGTTCACCGCTTTTGGCATCGACTGCTTTTCCCAAATATTTTGCACTGTAATGAATTCGGTAGGGGTGCCCTCCCGGCACCGCATCGTTGGTTTCACCTGTGTAAACCAGGTAATGCTCGTTTTCTTCATACCATGTCTCAAAAGACAGAAAAGCGGTTTTGTTATCCGGAGTGTGGCGGACTTCAGGGATAAAGCTAAGCATCCGCCGGGCATAATCACTTTCCACATTCTGATCGGACAGAAGAAAATTTGCCTGATAAACAAGCGAAACGGGATTTGCTATTTCAAGAAGTGCGCTGATCAGGTAGTGGCGCTGACTTTTATTTTTATAGCGATAGAAGATCAGGTTGGTCATCCCTTTGATCCAGTCCTGATGGTAGGTATGCAGAATCTGGATGGCTGTTTGGTCAATGACCTGGGTATAGTCCGTTGAAATAATATTGTTCCATCCGCTCTGGAGGATCCAGAGCATAGAAACGACAACAAGATCATGCTGGTCGGAAAATGGGAACCCTTCATTGATTCCGAGATCTGCACCGTGCAGCACATTTTGGATCTGAGAGAGCGCAATCCTCGGACGCAGTTCCAGATCTGTATCCCGTTCCTCCAACTGATCTTTCAGCATGAAAAGAACCGGAAATTCCAGCTGCGGATCATTGATCAGAGTGAAAGCGTGCTGGCGATCTGTCCGGCACCATTCTGACCATGTATCTCCAAGTCGGTCCGGTTGGCTGCGCCGCAGCTGATTCAATGGATTTTTCTGTGTATCCTCGGCTTCCATCATGATTCCTCCTGTTCACAGAGCCTTGTAATATCCTTATTCGTTCCGGAGTACGAATATGAACGACGCGGCAACTGAGCGTTTCCGGCAGGGAAAAGTTATGATACACTAGATCGCAGAGAGAAAAGAAGGGTGGACTGGCTATGAAGCAGTATTTGGATCTTTGCCGCAAGGTACTTGAAGAAGGTCACCAAAAATCCGATCGTACGGGAACGGGAACCATCAGCCTTTTCGGCTATCAGATGCGTTTTAACCTTCAGGATGGTTTTCCTCTGATGACGACGAAAAAACTGCACTACAAATCAATTATTTATGAATTGCTCTGGTTTCTGAAGGGTGATACCAATGTAAAATATTTGCAAGACCACGGCGTGCGGATCTGGAATGAATGGGCGGATGAGAATGGCGATCTGGGCCCAGTGTATGGCAGCCAGTGGCGCTCCTGGCCGGGGAAAAATGGGAAAACTATTGATCAGATTGCTCAATTGATGGATCAGATCAAAAACAATCCGGATTCACGCCGGCTGATTGTTACTGCCTGGAACCCGGCCGAAATTTCCGCCATGGCGCTGCCGCCATGTCACTGCCTGTTTCAGTTTTACGTGAATGACGGCAAACTAAGCTGTCAGCTTTACCAGCGTAGCGCTGATATTTTTCTTGGCGTTCCGTTTAATATCGCTTCCTATGCGCTCCTGACCTGCATGGTCGCGCATGTGACCGGGCTTGAGCCCGGCGAGTTCATACATACGCTTGGTGATGCGCACATCTATCTGAACCATACTGAGCAGGTGAAAGAACAGCTTACGCGGGCACCACGTCAACTTCCCAAGCTGAAATTTATGCGCGACGTGAAATCTGTTTTTGATTTTGATTATGGCGATTTCAGTATTGAGGATTATCATCCTTATCCCCATATTAAGGGCGAGGTGTCCGTATGATTTCATTTTTGCTCGCAATGGACCGGAACGCACTGATCGGCCGCGATAACAGCCTCCCTTGGCATCTGCCTGACGATCTCCGCTATTTTAAGATTCTGACCACCGGCCACCCGGTAATAATGGGAAGAAAAACCTTTGAGTCAGTGGGTAAACCACTTCCGGGCAGGCAAAATATTGTCCTGACCCGGAATGCTGATTTTTCTCCTGCCGGAGTCGATGTCTACCATTCCGTCGAGGAACTGCTCGGCAGCGGTATAACCTTTGGAAAAGAATGTTTTGTGATCGGTGGCGCACATATTTTTAATACCTTTATTGCGTATGCTGACCGGCTGTATCTCACAAAGATTGATGCCGAATTTGAGGGAGACACCTATTTTACAGTGTTAGAAAATTGCCAATGGCGCCTTGTTTCCAATACGCCGGGCACTTTGGACAGAAAAAACATTTTTCCGCATTCGTTTCTTGTTTACGAGCGTGCCTGAGCGTCGTTCGGTCATGATTTTCTCCGCCTCACTTTTATTGCTGCACTGCATATGCTGTTAAAAAGAGTGACGGAGCTGATAAAAATGATCGCCTACTATCTGCAGTTGCTGGTATGCTATGGTGCGGTGGGACTGCTCATGGGATCGATGCTGGGTCTTTTACCCTTTTGGTGTTTATGGGAAAGAAAACATGTCGTGGCATTTGTGTTTTTACTGGTTGCTTGGCTTCCGGTTGCCTTGCTCACTATTTTTGCGGCACCGCTTGTCAGCCATTACCAAATGCAGGAGAAATCAGAGCTGAAGTAAGCGGTTCCGGATGTCCGGAGCCGCTTTGTCTCACATTATAAATACAGCGGGACGGCATCATTGGGCTAAGAAAGTGATGCTGGTACAGATTGCCTGATGGGACAAGGTGTCTGGCGGGAGAAAACACGATACGTATTTCCGGAACTTTAATGAAGGATTTATACAAGTTGCTAACTGAGAAACCTCGGCAATTTATTGCCGAGGTTTCTCAACGTTTCGGGCGACCGTTCTTTTACCCTTTGGTTCGTTCATCGGTTAACTAGTTCGTCACCGAACACACATGCTATACTACGTTCTAATGAGACAGTGAAAAGAGGTGAGATCGTGCCCTTAAAAGGGCTCAAAGTAAGGATTTATCCCAACAAAGTGCAAAGGTTAAAAGTGAAGCTCAATTTTGTTTACAACCGCTTTATTTGGAACCAGATACTTAACCTGTTGATGGAACGGTACAAAAACAACCCCAAAATTCCCTTTTTAAATGCTCATGCGTTAAACAATCTTTTGCCTGCACTGAAAAAAGAATTCACTTGGCTAAAGAATGCAGAAAGCACCAGTCTTCAGGCGACGAACCATGACTCGGTGGAAGTCTACAAAAAAGTTCTTTAAAGAGCGCAAAGGTTTTCCCAAGTATAAGTCAAAGAAGTTTTTAAAACAGCCTTACCCATCAAAATATGTGAATGGAAATATTATTAAGCCTGTTGCCACACATATCAAGCTACCCAAACTGGGACTCATGAAATGTAAAACCGGGCAAGAAATACCCAATAAAATAAGATCCGTAACGATCAAACGATTAGCCCCAGGAAAATACTGTGTGTCATCACAGTCTGGACAAAACCGTTACAAAATAAAGGAATTGCAACTTGTATCTGGGGCAAATTTTTATCAATAGGTGAAAGAGATGATGTATTCGTTTAAAAGGAAAGGGGAGGATACTTTAAGGCGAAAGATCACTATTCGTGTGATACAAATCATGGCGGAATTATATTTCTTGACAAAACTGTGATTTTCCTTTAAAAAATATAATTAAACAGCTAGAATAATTTAGGTTGAAATCTTTTTTAAAGCTTGAATGTTGTTTGATGCGTGAGCAGAATACTGGAAAAAAGTCACTATTCGTGTGATGATTCATATGTGGATCCAGAAAAAACATTTTGCTCAGCAGGTTTGTATGAACGAAAATAATTGTCAACTGGCAAGGCTGAGTTGACAAATAAAGGAGAAATGAATAGGTATGGCTTCTAATGTTTCAGAATTGACTACCTACAAGGCGTATTTGGCCGGTGAATGGAAAAAGAGTTCATCCGGCGAGACGATTGCCATTAAATCCCCTTATCTTCGGGAAACGATCGGTTATGTACAGGCCGTGACTCAGGACGAAGTGGATCAGGCAATTCAGGCTGCCCATGAGGCACAAAAAAGCTGGGCTCTGCTGTCCCTCAGTGAACGCGGCGCTTATCTTGAAAAATGGGCAGACGAGTTGGAAAAAAATGATGAAGAAATCGCTACGGCAATTATGCAGGAAGTTGGCAAGGGCTTTAAGGATGCCAGAAAAGAAGTTGTCCGTACTGCGGATCTGATTCGCTACACGGTTCAGGAAGCTTTACATCTGCATGGCGAGAGTCTGAGGGGTGACGGCTTCCCGGGCGGATCACAGAAGAAGTTGGGCATTGTTGAACGTGTGCCGCTGGGTGTTGTTCTGGCCATTGCACCGTTTAACTATCCGGTAAATCTTTCTGCTTCCAAAATTGCTCCGGCGCTGATGGCGGGGAACGGTGTCATCTTCAAGCCGGCTACTCAGGGGTCAATCAGCGGTGTTAAAATGATTGAAGCGTTGAGCAGAACCGGTCTCCCCAAGGGCATTCTCAGCCTGACCACTGGACGCGGATCGGTGATTGGCGATTATCTCGTTGAGCATAAGGGCATTAACATGATCAGCTTCACCGGCGGCTCAAACACCGGACGTCGTTTGTCTCAGCAGTCGGCCATGATTCCGCTTGTACTTGAACTGGGCGGTAAGGATCCTGCGATTGTGTGCGAGGATGCCGATCTTGATGTTGCGGTCAAGAGCATCATGAACGGTGCCTTTTCCTATTCAGGCCAGCGCTGCACAGCGATTAAACGTGTTCTGGTCAATGAGAAGGTCGCAGATGAACTGGTTTCAAGATTAAAGGATGAAGTTGAAAAGCTGACGGTTGGCTCTCCAGAAGTCGACAGCACCATTGTTCCGCTGATCGATGATAAAGCGGCAGATTTTGTTCAGGGTCTGATTGATGATGCGTTGGACAAAAATGCGACACTTGTTACAGGCAATAAGCGTGAGGATAACTTGCTTTATCCGACGCTGCTCGACAACGTGACGGAAGACATGAAAGTAGCATGGATTGAACCATTTGGACCGGTACTGCCCGTGATTCGTGTTCAGTCGGATGATGAAGCGATCGCGCTTGCCAATAAGTCGGAATTCGGCCTTCAAGCCAGCGTCTTCACTCAGGATATTGACCGGGCTCTGGCTGTCGCAAGACAGGTTGAAGCCGGAACTGTTCAGATTAATGGACGTACGGAGCGCGGGCCGGATCATTTCCCATTCCTGGGTGTCAAGGCATCTGGCATGGGCGTACAGGGCATTCACAACAGTCTGATTTCAATGTCCCGCCAGAAAGTAACGGTCATGAATTTAAAATAAAGGTTAAAAAGGAGGATCACTGATCCTTCTTTTGTTAAAAGATGAGAAAGCATACAAAAGGTATCACAGGAGTCGAAACTGTGATACCTTTTCTTATGGTAAAAACATTTTAAGACGTATCTTTTTCGACTATCACCAACATTGGGAGCATTTTAAATCTAAACATAGAACTAGACCTTGCCTAATTGTCTTTAAAGAAGTTGAGAAATTCAGAAACTGCGGTAACCTTAATATGGGGTTCAAGCCTCGGCTTTGTGAATCGGGAAAACATCAAATAACTAAATTTTCAAAGTAGATGAGCGTGCACAGCACTGTAATGAGAAAATGAATTTAGAAAAAAAGGCAGAACTGGAAAGTAAATATTTTGAGCTGCTGAAGCAAAAAGAAATCGAATAGACGGATCCTGAATGCTGTCCGGCAATAAAAAAAGAGGGGAGAATGGACTCCCTCTGTGCCATAATTAATAAAACTGTCCCGGACCGTAATAAGGACCGTATGGCGGAAAAGGACCGTACGGACCGGGTCCATATGGCCCGTATGGACCATAAGGTGAAAAAGGTCTGACACCAATGATCGAACCTAGGCCGACACCGAGCAGGCCTCCGGCGAAGCCTCCAAAAAATGCAGGCAGTCCGATTCCGGGAAAAAATCTGCTGTCTTCCTGGTCTCTCTGCGTTTCGTTAGATTTAAGCGGCTGAATGTATACATTATCCTGATCGACAGATTCAATAATGCCGATCAGAATTGATCCGTCGTTGCATTCAATTTCGACCGGATGATGGATTAACGATTGATAATAATTTATGTTCACCATTTAGGCAGCTCCTCCTCAATAAAATCCTCAGATGCCTATGGTTAATGTATGCATGGGGCAAAAAAGGGGGCGGGCGTCTGCCTATTTAGCTGCATTTTCATTTCCGGGTTTACAACGGAAGGCCAGATGCTATGTCAGGAGATGATAAACTGTGAGCTTTTTCATCCATTTAATTGAGGATGACGATAAAGACAGGGTAAGTGAACTCATGAGGAAAAGATGGGGAGACCAGATCATGGTCGTTCATGATGAAAAGTTTGATTTGACAGAGATGCCGGGTTTTGTGGCTCTGGAAAAGAAAAAAATAGTGGGCCTTCTGACTTACAATCAGAACGGATCGTCTATGGAGATTTTGTCGCTGGACAGTTTTAAAGAGAATCAGGGAATCGGTTCGGCTCTCCTTTCTGCGGCGATCCGTCTGGCAGAAGAAAAGAACGTGGCGCGTCTGCATCTGACAACGACAAATGACAATCTCGGCGCGCTGGGCTTTTATCAGAAAAGAGGATTCACCCTGACGGCTCTGCGTTTAGAAGTGGTGAACCGGGCAAGAAAAGAAAAGCCATCCATTCCGCTGAAAAGCAGCAATGGGATTGCTATTGAGCATGAGATTGAACTGGGTTACCTTTTCCATGATTGTAACGTTTGATATAAGGGCCGGAATAGCGTACAATAAAAGTAAATTTTGAAGGGAAGTGGAAGGATCCATGTTTTTATCCGTTGTTCTTGCACTCTGATTGGCCTGAGACAGGTAAAGTCTGTCTACTTTTGATCAAACAATTGATCGGCCGATCGGGTACGGTGGTAACGGATAAGGATGTCTTCTGCTTGAATCGTGGCATGTTGTACGAATCAGACAAGGGATGGAGCATCTTGACTCTGTCCCTTTTTATTATGGATGGATTCGGATACAGTCCTTTCTGAATTTACCGGAGCGGTGGCCGGCATGAAAGGGGAAATTCATTATGTTATTGATTGAAGCCAAAAATCTGTCATTTTCATATGGCGACAAACTGATTTATAAAGAAATGAATTTTCGCCTGATGGAAGGCGAACACATTGCACTTGTTGGGAAAAATGGCGCAGGTAAATCGACATTTCTGAATCTGATCACCGGTCAGCTTCTTCCAGATGGCGGGTCGATTGAGAAAAAACGGGATCTGCACGTCGGTGTGATTGAACAGCATTTGCATTTTGGAAAAGAGCATACGATTTATACGTTTATGAAAAGTGCTTTTCAGCCTCTTCTGGATGCGGAAAAAAGAATGAATGAACTGACTGAAAAGATGCTGGATCCGTCGGTTGATGAAGCGTGTATCGAAGCGTACGGCCAGTTGCAGGATTTTTTGATGACGCATGATTTTTACACGATTGACGCCCGGATTAGCGAAATGGCCGATGGGCTCGGTTTGTCAGCGATTGGCATGGAGACAACGGTTGACCGGATGAGCGGCGGACAGCTGACTAAACTGTGCCTGGCAAAGCTGCTGCTTCAGGCACCTGAGATGCTTCTTCTGGATGAACCGACCAACTATCTGGATGTGGCACATATTGACTGGCTGACGGATTACCTGAAAGGCTACCGGCATGCGTTTATCGTTGTTTCTCATGACACGGCATTCCTGGACCGAATTTCAGAATTTGTCTATCATCTTGAAAATCATGAGCTGATCCGCTATGTAGGCAATTATCAGTCATTTCTCAAACAGCATGAAGCCCGGGCTGAACAGCAGGAAATCGCCTTTCGCCAGCAGCAGAGGGAAATCAAAAAGCTTGAAACATACATTCAGAAAAATAAAGTGCGGACAGCCACGGCGAGACAGGCAAAGAGCCGCGAGAAAACGTTAAGTAAGATTGAGCGGATTGATCCGCCGGCATCGGTACAGAAACCAAAGTTTCATTTTAAAGTTGATCGGGAACCGGTACGGATTATTTTCTCCGCAGAGCAAGTAAGGGTTGGCTATGACCGGCCGCTGCTTCCGCCGATTGATCTGAAGATTATGCGCGGCGACAAGGTGGCGCTTGTTGGACACAACGGTATTGGGAAAACGACTCTGTTAAAGACGTTGCTGGGGCTGATTCCGACACTTTCAGGCAAAGTGATGACCGGTGACCGTGTAGAGCCGGGCTACTTTGCCCAACTGTCCGCACCGCCCACGCAGACTCCGCTTGAATGGATGAAGGATCAGTTTCCGCAGCTTGAGGAGAAAGTACTCCGCCAGCATCTGGCGCAGTGCGGTGTCTTCGCCGAGCATATGCGTCAGCCGATGAGCACGCTCAGTGGCGGTGAAGAAACAAAAGTGCGCATCGGGCGGCTGATGCTACAGAAAAGTAATATACTGATCTTTGACGAACCGACGAACCATCTTGATGTCGAGGCGAAAGAGGTACTGAGCGAGGCGCTGGAAAGGTACGATGGGACCGTTCTGGTCGTCAGTCACGAGCGCAGTTTTTATGAACGCTGGGTGTCGAAAATCTGGGATATCGAGGACTGGTCTGAGAAGAAAAAGGTTTCAGGTGCTCAGAAATAATTCTACGGTTTCGATTGGCTGACAGTTTACCAAGGATTCTGCCAGGGTAATCGGAGATGCCAGGAATGAAGGATGGCGTATCAGATGACAGAAAAACGAACGACGAATCTGGATCCAGACATACTTTCGGCCGTTTCACAGATATTTAAGGCTGTTTCGGATCCCACACGAATCCGGATCCTTTACCTGCTGTCGCAGCAAGAATGTTCCGTTACGGAGATGGCCAACTATCTGAATCTGCAGCAGTCGGCCGTTTCACATCAGTTAAGCTTTCTCAAAAACCTGCATCTTGTCAAATCACGCCGCAGTGGCAAAACGGTTTATTATTCTGAAGAGGACGAACATGTCATGAATCTTCTTGCACAGACGATTGTCCATGCTAGTCATGGACTTGCGGACGAAACACTCCGGTAGTTTTGTGCTCATGCGGACAGGTGCCGCCTCACGGATTGAGTGTTTCGCATAAATTATTGAGGAACATGATCAGTGAGGAGGATGTTAACATTGGCGTATGATGGGATACATGAACGATGCAGGAATCTGGTCAATCAGTCCGTTGAGATCCGGTGCCATGATGGCTCGGTGCATCGCGGTGTGCTGACCCGCGTAGATGATCGCTATGCCTATCTGCAGGTGCCAGGGGATCCCCCCGGGCTGGACAGTCCCGGACTTTTTGTTTGGGGCTGGGGCTGGGGCGCTCCAATAGCTCTTGCTTCGATCGCGGCGATTCTGGCAATCGGCTTTTTCTGGTAAAGGCATTTTTTTGCCCACAGTATCTACTTTTTCGCAATAAAAGGGGTTTCTCGTGAAGAGAAGCCCCTTTTTAAACAAAGAAGCGTGTTTTTCTGTTTTTTCCGTGTAAAAGTTGTTATGCTGTTAATAAGAATCGGATAATTATTTGAATGTTCGACTTGAAAGAGGTGTATTTGATGAATAAGACCGAGGCACTGATAATGCTGAAAACCAAGGGTTTTAAACATACAGACAAAAGAGAAGATATATTGGAATTGTTTGAAGATAAGGATGGGTATTTGTCAGCGAAAGAAATTCAGACGGCTCTGAAGGATGCTTATCCCGGCTTAAGCTTCGATACTATTTACCGGAATCTTTCTCTATTTAAGGAACTCATGATTCTTGAAGAAACCGAACTTGACGGGGAAAAAGTCTTTCAGTTTCATTGCACGGAGCATCACCATCATCACTTAATCTGTCTCCGCTGCGGGAAAACAAAGACGATTGAAGTCTGCCCGATGCAGGACCTTTCACGTCTTGATCCTGAATTCAAAGTTACCGGTCACAAATTCGAAGTGTATGGATACTGCAAGAAGTGCCAAAAAGAAATGGAAAAAACGGATAAATTAGCGGAATCTGATCTTGTCAACTCTCGATGATTGTGAGTCCCAGAGCCTGATTTTCCCATAGAATCTGCTCAATCTGCTGTTGCTGGTCGCGTCTGCATCTGATGATCATGATTACTTTCGGGGCTAATGACCGTTGTTTTTTGTGCCTCAGGACAAAATATTCAATGAGAAAGCCGATCAAAAATCCGGAAAGACTGGATGCAATTCCCCAGATGATCGGTCCCCAATAGAGGCGGAAGCCAGCGCTTGCACCGACGACACCGAAAGCAGTCGCAAAAATAAATCCCAGATCGGTCCGGCTGTATCCATCATAGCTGATCGGTGTTGAAGTGTGTCTTTTACTCCTTGGCGGCAGATTCAACGATAAGGCCATCAGACTTTTCTGATCCATACCGATGCTTTTTAGAGATGCCAGTGCCATTTCGACAAATAAGGAATGTTCAAAAATGCTCAGTATTTCAATCAATGCAATTCTCCATTCTCATTCAGAAATGATCGCTTAAAATCATCCGATTGCCACTCTTCGTGAAGGAACTCTTTCTGTTCGCTGTTGAATAGCTTGTTGTACTCCATTGTTGTTACGTAAGCGTCAAATGCAGCCCCAAAGCTCAACGAAGGTATAAAAAGCAGCCACTCCATATTGACGGTTCCCGTCGAGTGAATAAAATCCCCCCCAAAAAGCAGCTGAAGGCTTTCCAGATCGCGAGAGTAAAATGTGATCACCAGTGTCCAGACTAGGAATGCAAAAGCTGTCAGTGTTCGCCGGTTGTACAGTTGGCCCAGTCCAGGCAGAAAGAGTGACCAGATCGACGCTACAAAAGGAATACGCTTGTCCAGATAACAAAGCTCAAAGTTTTTCATAATAAAAACAGGCATGTGGACGGGCTGATGCTCAGTGAGGCTGTACAGTTTGTTTATATCCATTGCCGACCGGTAGCTGTCCCAGATACAGAAGATGTAAAAGGGTATATAAATCATAATCCATCGGGTATTGAGAATACTTTTGGCCATTTCAAATTGTCCGGAAAAAGTATAGACCATTGAAAGATTGAGATTGGCGTTCACATTAATAATAACCTCAAACAGGAATAGAATATTTCCTTTGAGATGCATATTCAGAAGCATATGCCCGAATCCTGGAAAAGCCGCAGACCACCAGGCAACGGTTGAAGGCCGTCGATAGGTGATCTGCGAAGTGCCAAGAGAGCTCAATACGGCCTGATAACGTCGCTCCATGTTGCAGCGCCTCCTAATTTTGAACCAGTCGATGTGCCTTTTGAAGTATAGAACCTGTTTGAAAAGGCCTTTCGAACATCCTCCATAAGCAGTCTTTCTTAGTCTGCCAGTACCAGACTATTTCATGCATCATGACTCGGACCGGGGTAGAAATAGATCAGCGTTTACATCGTAACAGTGTTATGTTATATTGAAAGAGCGAAAAGAATATGATCAAAAATGGAGGTGTTTAAAATAGAGAATGAATTGATAACGAAAAAGGATTTGCTCGAGAAAACAGGCATCTCATATGGTCAGCTCTACAGGTGGAAGCGTAAAAAACTAATTCCTGAATCCTGGTTTATCAGAAAGGCCACATATACGGGTCAGGAGACTTTTTTTCCAAAAGAGAAAATCATGAATCGTATTGTTCAGATCACTGAACTCAAAGATACGCTGTCCCTCGATGAGTTGGCCAATCGGTTTTCACCACTAACAATGAAAAATATTACGCTGCCGACTGACGAAGTTCTTAAACATCACTTTGTTTCGAAAGCGTCGCTCAATTTTTATCTGAAACAGGGATATGAAGGCAAGACACTTCATTTTTCGCAGCTGCTCTCCTTGTTTTTGCTGGATCAGCTGCTTAAAACAGGAAAAATGAATGTCAACGAAGGAACAGACTTGCTTCAAGTATTGAACGAGCACGGATTGAAAAGCTTCGATAAAAACAGTTGCCTTTTTTTTATTCGAAAAATGGGTGTGCCTGCTTTTTTCATTGTACTGGAAGACACGGATGTCTATTTTGATAAGGAGACTCATGTTGTTGCTCGTTTACAGCTGCAGCCTTGTGCCGAAAAATTGATCGCACTAGTGAACAGTCGGGGATCACTGGAAGCGGAAAACAGGGAGGACAAATTGAATGGCTGAGGAAAAAACCAAAAATCTAACAATTATGGGGGAAAGTTCCACAAGAGGTGGCAAGTTTGATAAAGTGCGCGTGATGGGGGAATGCGAAGTCCATGGCAATCTGGAGACTGAATCATGCAAAGTAATGGGCGAATGCGCCGTTGACGGCAACATGAGCTGTGGCTATTTCCGTAATATGGGTGAAGTGACCGTATCCGGACAGCTGGCAGCGGATGAGATGCGTCTGCTCGGACAAACAACAGTAAAAGAACAGTGTTCTGTTCGCAAATCTGGCATTTTCGGTGAATTGATCTGTGAAAAATCAATGTCTGGCGAAGAAGCTCACGTGCACGGTATGCTTCATGTTAGGGGCAACGTATCTCTTGAAAGACTGGATATGAAGGGCGGTATTTTTGTCGACGGACTTTTGAACTGCGGGACAATTGAAATTTTGATGAAGTTTGATGCGGATAATTATGTGCATGAAATCGGAACCGAAAGCATTAGTGTCAAAAAAAAGCACTCTATTTTCAACCACGGATCATTAATCAATTTTCAGGTTGATACGATTGAGGGTGATGATATTGACCTGGAATATACGACTGCGCGAGTTGTCAGGGGAGCGCGGGTTTCGATCGGCACCGGTTGCAAAATCGATCGGGTAGAATATTCGGAGCAATATACTTTGCAAAAACATGCCGAAGTCGGACGGGCAGTTAAAGTTTTGGCTGTAAAAAAGGAAAAGTGAGGGAATCGCAATGGATGAACCAATCAGAGATCTGTCAATATCCGGCTCTGGGACTGCTCCCGGCGGAGACTATCATGATGTGAAAATTAATGGCAGTGGAAAGGTTCAGGGTAATATCCAATGCCAACGGCTTGAAATCAACGGTTCCGGGAAAGTGGTGGGCAATTCTCAAATGGCTGAGCTGATTGTCAAAGGATCAGGGGTAATCATGGGAAATGTGAAGGCACGGACATTCACCATCAATGGGAGTTCGACTATTGAACACGATGTGACATTAGAGGACCTTCAGGTGAATGGAACGGTCCGAATCAAAGGCAATATTCATGGAGAAAGTATTAAATCTTATGGCATTTTGGACGTTGGTGGTGAAATTGAGAGCGAAGAACTGATTGCCGAGGGGCGGGTTTCTGTAGACGGTCTTTGCAGTGCCGATCGGATTGAATTGGAGGTCAACCACAGCTTTTCCAAAATTCGGGAAATTGGTTGCAGTACGCTTGAAGTACGCCGTAGGCCCTTCACGGGTTTTCTCAGCTTTCTGTTCAATGGGATCAGGAAGACGGGACTGACTGTTGACAGTATCGAAGGAGATGAGATTTATCTCGAGGATACCATCGCACGGATTGTTAAAGGAAATCGAGTAGTGATCGGTGACGGATGTGTTATAGAAAAGGTATTTTATAAAAAAGACTACAAGCAGGCTGAAAACGCTAAAGTAAAATCAGCGGTCAAGGAATGAGGGGGGCGTAAAATGGAACAAGCAAAGAGTATTGAACAGAAAAAAGCCAGCACGTGGGTGATGGCTGCGCTGATGCTCGGTATTTTTATTTCATCAATGGACCAAACAATTGTCTCGACAGCGATGGGTACCATTGTCTCAGATCTGGGAGGACTTAATCAATTTGTCTGGGTGACTTCCGCTTATCTCGTTGCCGAAATGGCCGGAATGCCTATTTTCGGAAAACTATCCGATATGTATGGACGAAAACGTTTTTTTATTTTTGGACTCAGTATGTTCCTGCTTGGATCTATTTTGTGCGGGACTGCTGACTCCATGGTGCAGCTGAGTATTTACCGCGCGCTGCAGGGCATTGGCGGTGGCTCTCTGATGCCGATCGCTTTTGCAATCATTTTTGATATTGTTCCGATGAATCAGCGTGGAAAAATGAGCGGTCTGTTTGGTGCAGTATTTGGTTTATCCAGTGTGCTTGGTCCATTGCTCGGTGCGTTCATTACGGATCATCTAAACTGGCACTGGGTGTTTTATATTAACGTGCCGCTTGGTTTGATCGCAGTTGTATTGATTACCGTCTGCTATAAGGAGTCTAAAACGCATGCAAGGGAAGCGATAGACTGGGCAGGCGCTGGTACGCTTGTTGCGGCAACAGTCAGTCTGATGTTTGCCGTTGAGCTTGGGGGAAATACGTACGGATGGACTTCACCGGTGATTATCGGGCTGTTCTCTGCCTTTGCCGTATTTTTCATCCTTTTTCTGTTCGCGGAAAAAAGAGCCGCCGAACCAATTATTTCTTTCAAAATGTTTCATAATCGTCTGTTTGCATCGAGCAATCTGGTCGGCGTTGTTTTCGGGGTGCCGTTTATGGTGGCGATTGTTATGCTCCCTATCTATATTCAGGGTGTTTTCGGAGGAACCGCGACAAATGCCGGTTTGGTGTTGCTGCCCATGATGGTCGGAGTGACGGCGGCCAGCGTTGTTGGGGGTATTATGGCTCAATCGGTCAGTTATCGAAGCATCATGCTGTTGCATGGTCTGATTCTCCTGGTCGGCCTGATATTGGCGGGGACCATGGCTGGTAATACGTCTTTCTGGGTTGTGTTGGTTTACATGGTAATTATCGGTTACGGTGTTGGTGCATCTTTTGCAGTACTTGGAATGGCCGCAATCCATGGTTTTAAACCCTCGGAATTTGGAGCCGCCAACGCGACGCTGGCGTTTGTCCGGGAATTCGGGATGACAGTCGGGATCACAATATTCGGTACAATCCAAAGTCATATCCTCGCTTCCAAGCTAAAAGATGCATTTGCGGGAAAAGGACAAAATGAATTTTTGAGTCATCTGAGCAATCCGCGGGCGCTTCTGTCTCCGGAAGCAAGGACGCACATTCCAGAGAGCATTCTGACTCAGTTGAAAGACCTGCTTGCTTCATCAATCACGCAAACCTTTCTGTGGGCGCTGATTCCTGCGGGTCTTGCTATCCTGCTTATATTGTTAATGCCGGGGGACAGGCTTGCTAATAAAAAAATTAAAATGGAGAATTAACATCCGTCACCTAGGTGCGAGTATTTCTGATATAATTCAATATAAGGTGTTTTATAGCAGTTGATCTCATTAATAATGACAATCCAGAGCCGTTTTCCTATTTTGGAAAACGGCTTTGACAGATCTTGGAGCAAAAAAGGGGGCGGCTTTTATGATTTTTCCTGAACGTCTTCGTGAAGGCGATAAAATAGGTGTGATCAGTCCCGCCGGACCACCTGATCCCGTGAACCTGAAGCGGGCCGTTGACTGGCTTTCCAGTCTTGGTTTTATCGTTGTTTTCGGCAAATATATTGATCAGGTTAACGGATATCTTGCCGGGACGGATGAACAGAGACTGAAAGACTTGCATTATATGTTCGCTGATGATTCGGTGCGGGCCGTTATATGCGCACGCGGAGGCTATGGGACCGCACGTATCGCAGATGGTCTTGATTATGGGCTAATCAGGGATCATCCGAAAATATTCTGGGGCTACAGTGACATTACGTATCTTCACACTGCAATCCGTCAGCTTTCAGGGCTTGTTACTTTTCATGGCCCGATGCTTGCTTCAGATTTCGGGATTGACAACGTCCCTATATTGTCCAGACAGCTGTTCTCACAATTATTTCAGCCAACATTACTGAGATATGACGAGCATATATCTTCGCTGCATGTGATGCAGAGCGGATCTGCGGAAGGGATGCTGGTCGGCGGCAATCTGTCGTTGCTTGTCAGTTCGCTGGGCACACCTTTCGAGATTGACACGAGAAATAAACTGCTTCTGATCGAAGACATCGGTGAGGCGCCATACCGGGTGGACCGTATGCTCAATCAGCTTCGCCTGTCGGGTAAACTTGATCAGGCGTCGGGATTCGTAGTCGGCGATTTCACGGCAGAAGATTCTGCAGACAAAGCTACGGCGTCATTGCTGGAAAAAGTTTTTGCAACTTACTTTTCTTCGTTAGGCAAACCTGCCATGAGCGGATTCCTTATTGGCCATTGCCAGCCGAATTTTTCCGTTCCTCTTGGAGCAGAAGCGCTGCTGGATGCCGACAAGAAACAGCTGTGGATTCAGGCCGGCGTTATGTGATCAAAAGAATTAAAACGGTAGAACATTTTTTTCGCCAATAATTTTTACCGCTTGTTTCTCATGGAGTTATAAGTAAAAAAACAATTTTTTAAATATTGACATAGATTAATTTCGACTATATACTTACGTTATTCCTTAAAGATGTTTTCACGATTCAAGTTTCTGCAATGACCCATTGCCAGCCCCTTGAATCATCTGATATATGCATTGGAAAGGGATCAAGTAAGATGTGCTATAACAATGATACGATTTTCATTATTGGGGATTCAAAGTCTTCGCAGAAGAATCCAATCACGATCAAGTTCCATCAGTTTTTTCTTGGACTTGTGGTTGATCGGACAAACGGAAGAATTATCGATGTGGAATGCTCGGCAACCATTCAGCTGACTGTTCGTTTTGTCCGCTCTTTGTTCATTGGGCGGTTTATGGACGATCCTTCCATTATTGATGAGATCCGCCTGCGTTATTTCGGTTCCTCACAAAGAGCGCTTATTGTTGCTTTTAATGACGCTTTAAAGAAATATAATCAGGTCGTAGCCGCTTTGTCTACATAAACCTAGACAAAATCCAGCCCCATTATTTTAAGGGCTGGATTTTGTCGTTCAATAAAGAAAAACATGAAGCCTGATTCCTGCATAGTCATGCAGGAATCAGGGGATAAAAATTTTGAATATTTTGTTATTTCAAAGACATCTGAAGTAGAAGGGGATTATCCATTTTTGTTAAGAGAGGAGGGTATTTTTCTTGACTAAATTTATTATTAAGAGATTTATAGCGATGATTTTAACGCTCTGGGTCATCACGACACTGACTTTTGTTCTGATGCATGCGATTCCCGGCTCACCATTCAATAATAACAGCGGGAAAACAATCAGCGGGGCTGCTCTTAGTAACATGGAGGCGCATTATCACATGAATCAACCCCTTTCCATTCAGTATTTGATCTATCTGAAGTCGGTTGCGACCTTTAATTTTGGCCCGTCGATCAAGCAGCCTGCCGAGACTGTCAATGATCTATTGGGCCGCGGTTTTCCAGTTTCGTTCGAGCTGGGCTTGTGGACGCTGATCGTTGCGATCATTTCAGGAGTGCTGCTCGGTACCCTCGCGGCGCTGAAACATAACGGGATCATTGATTATGTCGCGATGACCCTCGCTGTTTTCGGAATTTCGATTCCGGATTTTGTACTTGCTACCTTACTGATACAGGAATTCGCAGTCAATCTTCAATGGTTTCCGGCTGGAACTTGGCAGGGCGTGAATTATATGGTTCTGCCGATTATCGCGCTGGCGACAGGTCCGATGGCGATTATTGCCCGTCTGATTCGTTCAAGTATGCTGGAAGTCCTGACTCAAGATTATATAAGAACAGCGCGAGCAAAAGGGCTGTCACCCGTCCTGATTGTCTTCAAACATGCATTGAAAAATGCTCTGCTTCCGGTCGTTACTGTTCTCGGTACACTGGCAGCAGCCATTCTGACGGGGACATTTGTCATTGAAAAGATTTTTGCCATCCCTGGCATGGGGAAGTATTTCGTCGATAGCATCAATTCGCGCGATTATCCAGTCATCATGGGGACAACCGTTTTTTACAGTGCCATTCTGATTGTGATGCTCTTTCTCGTGGATATTGTCTATGGATGGCTTGATCCGAGAATAAAGATGGATAGGGAGGCGAGATGATGGCAGCCACGAAAGAAAAGATGTCCCCGGTGACACCGGAAAAAGTGCCCGATATGTGGTTTCGGCCGTTGAATAGAAATCAAGAGAAGTGTCAGGAGATTATGCGTCCGAGTATTTCTTATTGGCAGGATGCCTTGATTCAGCTAAGGAAAAACAAGCTTGCGATTGGAGGAGTGACTTTTCTTATTTTGCTCAGTCTAATGGCTATCTTTGGTCCGATTTTCTCTTCTCATTCTGTAACTGCTCAGAACTTGGTCATGCAGAACCTCGCCCCTTCATCCAGCCACTGGTTTGGTACGGATAACCTTGGACGGGACGTCTATACAAGAACGTGGTACGGTGCGCGGATTTCTTTGTTTGTCGGTCTTGTTGCGGCACTGGTTGACTTGCTGATCGGGGTTGCTTATGGAGGCATTTCCGGTTACATAGGCGGCAGAACGGATCTTGTCATGATGCGGATCATTGAAATTTTATATGGCTTGCCCTATCTTTTGGTCGTCATTCTCCTGATGGTCGTAATGGGGCCAAGCCTCCTCACGATAATCGTCGCCCTCACGGTTACAGGATGGACCGGAATGGCGAGAATTGTTCGCGGTCAGGTTCTTCAGCTGAAAAACTATGAGTTTGTTACGGCTTCACAATCGTTCGGAAGTAAAATGTGGCGGATTGTTCGTAGAGATCTGATCCCGAACACAATGGGTCCGATCATAGTCCAGATGACTCTGACCGTGCCGTCAGCTATTTTTTCGGAAGCCTTCCTTAGCTTTCTCGGGCTGGGCGTTCAGGCGCCCTATGCCAGTTGGGGTGTTATGGCTAGCGACGGGCTGACTCCATTCCTTGAAGGACTCTGGTGGCAATTGTTCTTCCCAGCACTGTTTATCTCGCTGACGATGTTTGCGTTCAACATCCTTGGTGATGGACTTCAGGATGCGCTGGATCCGAAATTAAGGAGATGAGGGCTGTGGAGGAGGAAGTGTTGCTTGAAGTCAAGGATCTTCACGTTTCTTATAAAACGCACGGCGGTGAAGTCAAGGCGGTTCGCGGGGTCAGTTTCTTACTGAAAAAAGGAGAGACACTGGCAATTGTCGGTGAGTCTGGCTGTGGCAAAAGTGCGACATCACTTGCTGTCATGGGACTCATCCCGCAACCGGCCGGCAGGATTACGGGAGGCACCGTATCGTTTAAGGGCCAGGATACGGTCAAAATGAGTCCAAAGCAAAAACGCAAAAATCAGGGCGTGGATATGTCCATGATTTTTCAGGATCCGATGACCGCTTTGAATCCGACGCTAACCATTGGGTCGCAGCTCACGGAAGGCATCGTGCATCAGAAAAGAGCTACGAAAGCGCAGGCAAGAAAAAAAGCCTTGGAGATGCTTGCACTCGTCGGGATTTCCAATCCGGAAGAACGGATGAAGCAGTATCCGCATCAGTTCAGTGGAGGGATGAGGCAGAGAATCGTGATCGCAATGGCATTAATCTGCGAGCCTGATCTAATCATCGCTGACGAGCCGACTACGGCGCTTGACGTAACGATTCAGGCACAGATTCTTGAATTGTTTAATAAAATCCAGAAAGAAACTAACGTAGCAATCATCATGATTACACATGATCTAGGCGTTGTGGCAAAAGTTGCCGACCGGATTGCCGTGATGTACGCGGGCAAAATGGTCGAGACTGGTGATAAACGGGCTATTTTTTACCGGTCCGGACACCCTTATACTCAAGCTTTACTGCACTCTGTGGTCCGTCTTGATCTCCCCTCAAACACGCTTAAGCCGATTGAGGGCGCGCCCCCGGATCTTTTTTCACCGCCCGCAGGCTGCGCCTTCAGCGAACGCTGCCCATTTGCAATGGAAGTGTGTGAGCATGTTCAACCGCCAACAACAACGCTCGATTCGCACCACACTGTTGATTGCTGGCTTTTAGATAAAAGAGCAGTTGAAAATCGGCAAAAGGTTGAAAATTTACTAAATCAGGGGGAATCATCTTGAAAAAATGGCTGAGTAAGGCACTCCTGCTTGGAATTGCAGCAATCCTGGTTCTTGCATTTACCGGTTGCACGGCAAAACCGGATGCATCAAGTACCGGCGGAAAAGAAGTACTGAAACTGAACGACGGCGCGGAACCAACATCTTTGGATCCGCCGATGGGTTACGATGAAGTCTCATGGGATCCTCTTAACAACCTGATGGAGGGACTGACTCGTCTTGGAAAAGATAACCAGCCACAGCCGGCAATCGCGCAAAAATGGGATGTTTCTCCGGATGGCAGGACGTATACTTTTCATATTCGTAAAAATGCGAAATGGGACAATGGAGATGACCTGACGGCGGGCGATTTCGTCTATGCATGGAAACAAATGCTCGATCCGAAACAGGCCGCCCCCGCTGCATTTCTTGCTTATCTGATCGCGGGCGGAGAAGCCTACAACACGGGAAAGGGGTCGGCTAATAATGTACAAGTTAAAGCAATCGGCTCAAAAACACTTCAAGTGACTCTGACATCCCCTCAATCCTACTTTATCAGCATGGTTTCCAATCCGGCTTTTTTCCCGATTGATCAGAAGGTTGCTGAAAAAAATCCGAAATGGTACGCCAATGCCAGCACATTTGTCGGAGACGGGCCATTCAAACTGGCTTCTTGGAAGCATGATTCCAACATGGTGTTCAGAAAGAGCAGCACTTACTGGGATAAAAATACCGTAAAGCTAGATGAAGTTGATTGGGCGATGGTCAGTGATCCAAACACAGAATATCAGATGTACAAAACAGGTCAGCTCGATATGGCCAGCGTTCCTGTAGATCTTTCCAACCAGCTGTTCAAACAAGGAAAAGTCCACGTTGCTCCGCAAGCGGGGACCTATTTCTTCAGCATGAATGTCAATATGAAGCCTTTTAATAATATTAATATCCGGCGTGCTTTTGCGATGGCTGTCGATAATAGTCAGATCACTAACTATATTGTCAAGCAGAAAAACGTTCCCGCCTACGGCTTTGTTTCTCCGGGATTTAAAGATCCGAGCGGGCAGGACTTCCGTACGCACAACGGCAGCCTTTATAGCTACGATCCCTCACAGGCAAAAAAATTTCTTGCCCAGGGTCTTAAGGAAGAAGGGTGGAAAACACTTCCGCCAGTCACTTTGACTTATAACACGAGTGATAATAATAAATCGATTGCAGAAGCGATTCAGGCTATGTATCAGAAGAATTTGGGGATCAATATTAAGCTGGCCAATATGGAGTGGAACGCCTATCAGTCTCAGCAGAAAGCAGGAAAATTCCAGTTTTCACGTGGCTCATTTATTGCCGATTATGGCGATCCGATCAACTTTCTTGAAAATTTCCAGACTGGTATGCCGATCAACAGCATGAAGTGGAGTAACAAGGAATATGATAGTCTGATCACCCAGGCAAAGAATGAAAAAGATGACACGAAACGCTATGCGCTGATGTATCAGGCTGAAAAATTGCTGTTCCAGCAAATGCCGCTCTTTACAACGTATTTCTATAATCAGACCTTCCTGCAGAACAGCAAGGTTCATGGACTTGTCTTTCATCCAGCTGCATACATCGATCTGAAATGGGCGACAAAATCCAATTAACTCAAAGGTGCATCAGACATCACTTGCCGACAATCAAAAGCCGTTTTCCTGATATCGGGAAACGGCTTTTGAATGGACTATATAATGAAACAATCAGTGAAAGGGAATCTTGTGCTATTTCTGGAATGATTGCGAGAGGGGGGATACACTCGAAGTAATCAGCCCAGCAGGTGAAAAATGGCGAATATGCTTCCGGGCCTGAAAGTGATTGCGGCCGGTGCTACAGAGCAGTTATTGGTCCAGCTGGGTGTTTTAGAGAGATGGGAGAGGAACAAAGCTTATGAAAATTGTTGATGTTAAAACGAAGAGACTGTCAATTCCATTAAAAAAGCCTTTCAAAACGTCACTTCGGACAGTTAGTAAAGCAGAGAGTATTGTCGTCTACTTATTTTGCGATGACGGAACGGTTGGTATTGGTGCAGCGCCACCGACTCATATTATAACGGGTGACAGCCTTGAGAGTATTAACTACGCAGTCATTCAAGTTATTCGCCCGTTGATAATCGGCCAGAAAATTGAGCAAAAAGAGCAAATCGACACGATGATCAGACAGGCGATCGTTCATAATTCCAGTGCGAAAGCAGCCGTGGACATTGCCGTTTATGACTGCCTAGGAAAAAAAACAAATCTTCCGCTTTATCAACTGCTTGGAGGCTATAAATCGTGCTTAGAGACGGATTATACAGTAAGCGTGAACGCTGCGGAAGAAATGGCTGAGGATGCGCGTAAGCTGGTGGGTGAAGGATTTGACACTCTAAAAGTTAAAGTGGGTAATTCAACTGTCGATGAGGATATTGAACGTGTCTCCGAAATTCGCCGTGCAGTGGGCGGCCAGATAAAACTGCGATTGGATGTCAATCAGGGATGGGGTGTCAAAGAGGCCATTTCCGCCATTCATCGGCTGGAAGATATGGGCATTGGTATTGAACTTGTTGAACAACCGATTCCTGCATGGAATGTTGAAGGAATGAAGACGGTAACTGAAAGTGTAGATACCCCAATCATGGCCGATGAGAGTGTTTTTGATTCGCTTGATGCAGCTCGTCTTCTGGCCATTCACGGCTGTGATTTAATTAACATCAAACTGATGAAGGCAGGCGGAATTTCCGGTGCGGAAAAAATAAACGCCTTGGCCGAAGTGTACGGTGTGGAATGTATGGTTGGCTGCATGATTGAGTCGAAAATTTCCGTGACCGCAGCCTGTCACTTTGCGGCAGGTAAAAAGAATGTCACCCGCTGCGATTTTGATGCACCGCTCATGCTTGCCTCCGAACCGGTCATCGGCGGCGTTCATTTTGAGGGTAATCGGATTTTTCTGCCGGCGGATCCCGGTCTTGGGATAAAGAATGTGTTGATCAACCAGTGACAGGGGAAAGGGGAAATTTAGTATGGATCGGAAAAGAGCAGCTGTCCCTGTGGCAACCATCTGGACCAGTCCGGAGTCGGTCCGCCCGATCGATGCCCTGGCAGTGTCCGAAATGCCTGATATTCCAGGCTGGTTGGCTGCAATGACTAGGGAAGAAAACATTGCCTTGTGTGACGAAAAAAGGCTGCAGACCCAGGTTTTATTCGGGGACGAGGTTATTGTTGACGATGTAAAAGCAGGATGGGCAAAAGTTGTTGTTCCATCCCAGGCGTCTGCCAAAGATGTGCGCGGTTATCCAGGCTGGATGCCGATCACACATCTTGCGGATGGCCGATCTGACAAAGATTGTGAAAAGGTTATGGTACAAAGTAAGAAAACCGGATTTTTTCGGCCCAATCAGGAACCTGTATTTGATTTGAGTTTTGCTACATTTCTACCGCTTCTCGATGAAGATGAAACGAAGGTCAAGGTAGACAGCCCCATTGGTGAAGGTTTTCTTCGCAGAGAAACGGTCATCTTTCCTGCACGGCAGCCGCTTGCATCCGGCGAAAAAATTGTGAAAAACGCGC
Organism: Sporolactobacillus pectinivorans; assembly: GCF_002802965.1. Taxonomy (NCBI): domain Bacteria; kingdom Bacillati; phylum Bacillota; class Bacilli; order Caryophanales; family Sporolactobacillaceae; genus Sporolactobacillus; species Sporolactobacillus pectinivorans. Next base: position 2,153,660 of record NZ_NXGA01000001.1, read on the forward strand.
GGCGTTTTCTCGAACTTCCCTATCTTTGGTCAGGCATGAGCGCCTATGGTTATGATTGTTCAGGTTTCAGTTTTTCAATGCTGAAGGCAGGGGGTTACCTGATTCCGCGCGATGCGGATGATCAGTCGGCCGGCGGCAAAAAGGTCAATCCGCAATCCATGGAGCCTGGGGATTTGCTTTATTTCGCCTATGATGAAGGGAAAGGCTATGTCCACCATGTCGGGATCTGCGCAGGCGACGGGCAGATGATCCACTCACCGACACCGGGCAAAAAAGTCAGTCTTACCGCACTCGCCGGAACTATTTTTGAACGAGAGCTCTGCGCGGTCAGACGCTACTGGAAGGAGTGACGAACATGGCAGAAAATCCGCTTCTTGAAATCAGGCAGATCAAAAAGTATTTTGAAGTCGACCGTCATCGCTTGCTGAAAGCGGTCGATAATGTCAGCTTTTCGATCCGGCCCGGAGAGACATTGGGTATTGTCGGTGAATCAGGTTGTGGGAAATCAACACTCGGGCGAACAATCATGGGCCTTTACGAAAAAACAGAGGGTGAGATTGTTTTTGACGGGGAAAATGTGGATCAGATGGACCGTAATCAGCGTTTTCGGCTTCACCGCAGGATGCAGATGATTTTTCAGGATCCTTATGCATCGTTGAATCCCCGTTCTACCGTTCTTGATCTGATCGCTGAACCGATGGATATTCATCGGACGTATAAAAATCATCAGCAGCGCAGGGAAAGAGTAGAGGCACTTCTGAAGGAGGTCGGTCTGAGTCGGACCCATCTGAACCGCTATCCCCACGAGTTCAGCGGCGGACAGCGCCAGCGTATCGGTATTGCGAGAGCGCTCGCGCTTGAACCGGATTTTATTATTGCTGATGAACCGATTTCCGCGCTTGACGTTTCCGTTCAGGCACAGGTGGTGTTTCTGCTAAAAAAGCTTCAGGAAGAAAAAGGTCTGACCCTGATGTTTATCGCACACGACCTGTCGATGGTAAAATACATCAGCAACCGGGTTGGTGTGATGTATCTGGGACATCTTGTCGAACTTGCCCCAAGCGACGTACTTTATGAACATCCGCTTCATCCTTACACCGAGGCGCTGCTTTCAGCGATTCCGATCCCTGACCCTGATGTGGAAGAAAATCGTGAGCGGATTTTGTTAAAAGGGGATATTCCCAGCCCGATCAGCCCTCCGAGCGGCTGTGTGTTCCGAACGCGTTGCCCCTTTGCGATGGAGATTTGCGCAAAAGAAAGACCGGTATTTCAGGAAGTGGAAAGAGGCCATTTTGCCGCGTGTCATCTCCATCAGCGGAAAACAGAAGATACTGAGATACATATCGGAAAGTGAGGTGAGTGAGCATGCCGGAATTAAATGACAAACTCTCAGAGGAGATGGATACCCTCTCTGCACCGTTCAGCAGTCATATTGCGATTAAAGCCGAGGGATCGGACGGTTTTCATTTTGCTCTTCATGAATCTGTTCCAATGCTTTCGGCGAGTTTGATCAAACTGCCCATCCTGCTTTATGCTTGCGATCAGGCTGTGGCGAAACCTGAGCTATTCGCACAGAAAATCGAATTGAGAGAGGGTAAAATTGTCGGTGGATCAGGTGTTCTGCAAATATTGAGCAGACGCGAATGGTCGGTACGCGACTTGCTTGCACTTATGATTAATGTTTCAGACAATACGGCAACCAATCTTCTGATTGAATCTTTCGGTACGGACGCTATTCAGAATTGGATTCAAAAACAAGGTTATCTAGGAACAACGCTAGGGCGAAAATTAATGGACGAGACTGCAGAAGCAGCGGGGCGGCATAACCTGATCAGTGCGGGTGACGCCTGCCGGATGATCCAAAAAGTCTTCAAGATGGATCAATCTTTTTCTAGTGATATAAAATCCTGGTTCCTGCATCAGCAGTTTCGCGGAAAATTACCGGCTTTGTTTGATGAACTGCCCCATTCTGTCACCGTGTACAATAAGACCGGCGAAATGGAAAAAGTCGATCATGACACCGCTTATTTTTCCTGTCGTTCGCACAATTTTTCAATTGCCGTGCTGACCAATGGAATCGAGGATAGGCAGGCAGCACTTTCTGTTATTCAAAATATTGGAAAGAAAATTTTCGATTACTTGACTGAATGGGAGAGCTAGTGGACCCCCTCGCCGAGGGGATCGGTTCCGCCGGATTGACAAACTTTTTTGCCCGTTTTAAAATAAACGTAAAAATCTGGATGATTTTTTTCAACAGCGTAAGTTCTCAAATGAATAAAACAAGCCTCTCTGGAACTAGGGAGGCCTTTTTTATGAAAGATACATGGATCGCTGATTAGGGATATTGAGCTTGATCCACACGGAGGCTTTTATTATGACGGATTTGAATTTTATTAGAGTTGCTTCAGCCTGCCCGGTTACCCGGGTGGCTGATGTCGATTTTAATATCGGAAATATCAAAGCATGTATCAGCACGGCAGCCAATGAGCAGGCAAAATTGATTGTATTTCCGGAACTATGCGTCACTTCTTATACTTGCGGCGATCTGTTCCTTCAGAAGCGTCTTCTTGATGCGGCTGAAAAAGCTGTGGAAGAGCTGTGCATGTATTCGAAGGATAAAGACGTACTGATTGCGGTTGGCGCACCGCTCAACCTTCAGACGGCAGTCTATAATTGCGCGTTCATTATTTTCGATGGGCGGATTCTCGGTATTGTTCCCAAGAGTTTTATACCGAACTATGAAGAGTTCTATGAACAGCGCTGGTTCACATCCGGGAAAACCATTACGGACCGTTCGGTTGATCTCCGGTTTCAGAAAGACATTCCGTTTGGTGTCGACCTGCTTTTCAAAAGCGGGCCGTATCAGTTTGGCTTTGAAATTTGTGAAGATCTCTGGAGTGTGATCCCGCCGAGCAGCAATATTGCGCTGTCAGGAGCGAATATAATCGGCAATCTATCTGCCTCCAATGAAATAGTCAGCAAATCCGATTACCGGAAGCAGCTTGTTACAGCGCAGAGTGCAAGATGCATGGCCGCTTATCTCTATGCAGGAACGGGTGTCGGAGAATCGTCAACGGATGTCGTTTTCGGCGGCGAGCTCCTGATCGCTGAAAATGGACAGATGATGGCAGCCAACGAGCGCTTTCAGCGTGAAAATCAGGTGATTACCTCAATCATCGATGCTGACCGTCTGGATCTGCAAAGAATAAAAAATATCAGTTTCCGTGAGGCGACTTCTATTGTGCCCTGGCAGATCAGAAAAATCGGCTTCGATTTTAAAAGCAATCTGTTCGGCCTCTTTGACAGAAAAATAGACAGGCATCCCTTTGTGCCGGCGGAAGAAAAACAGCGTGAACAGCGCTGCAGGGAAATTTTCAGTATCCAGACGGCGGCTCTTGCGAAGCGGCTGGAACATACCGGAATGAAGCGAGTAATTATCGGTATTTCTGGCGGGTTAGACTCTACACTTGCTTTGCTTGTTATCGTCAAAACTTTTGATCTGCTCGGGTTGCCAAGGAAAAACATCATGACTGTGACACTTCCAGGTTTTGGGACGACAGACAGGACTTACAACAATGCTGTTGAACTATGTCAAAATCTGAAAACTGATTTTTATGAAGTCAATATTGTCGCGGCATGTCTGCAGCACTTCAAAGATATCGGACATGATCCGGAAGTTCATGATGTGACCTATGAAAATGTTCAGGCACGCGAAAGGACACAAATTTTGATGGATCTGGCCAATAAGAACGGCGGTCTCGTAATCGGTACAGGGGATCTGTCGGAACTTGCGTTGGGCTGGAGCACTTACAATGGAGATCATATGTCGATGTATGCGGTCAATTGTTCCGTTCCGAAAACATTGGTCCGCTATCTGGTCAGATATGTCGCCGAAAAGCAGTCTGAACGGAAAACAGGCGATATTCTTCTGGATATTCTTGATACGCCGGTTACCCCGGAGCTTCTTCCAAAAAGCAGTGAAGGAAAGATTACGCAAAAAACCGAGGATATCGTCGGTCCGTATGAGTTGCACGATTTCTTTCTCTATTATTTTGTCAGAAGTGAATTTACACCAGATCGAATCATGTTTCTGGCAAAGTCCGCTTTTTCCGGCATTTATGAGGAAGAAACGATCCGCAAGTGGCTGAAAGTTTTCATCCGCCGCTTCTTCACTCAGCAATTCAAGCGTTCAGCGATTCCTGACGGTCCGAAAGTCGGCACGGTCAGCCTTTCGCCGCGCGGAGACTGGCGGATGCCTTCCGACGCAAGTTTCAGTGTTTGGCTGAAACAGCTCTAGTTATTAGAAAGGAAATGCACACAGATTTTGCCCGAGAGGAATGGATGAATTGATCCGAAGTTTTTTTTCATACTACCGGCCTTACAAAAAACTTTTTATGCTGGATTTCTCATGCGCTGTGATCGCGGCACTGCTTGAACTTGCATTCCCGGTCGCGGTGGATCAGGTGATTGACAAGCTGATGCCGGGGAGGGACTGGTCACTGATCGTTCTGGCTTCAGCAGGACTTTTGTTTTTTTACCTGTTCAACACATGTCTGCAATATATTGTCACTTACTGGGGCCATAAGCTTGGCATCAGCATAGAAACCGATATGCGTCAGGAATTATTTGAACACATTCAAAATCAGTCCTTTCATTTTTTTGATAATCATAAAACAGGACACTTGATGTCTCGTCTGACGACCGATCTTTTTAATATAGGAGAAACGGCGCATCACGGACCTGAAGGAGTGTTTATTGCGCTGATGTCGCTCGTCGGCTCATTTTTGCTGATGCTGTCCATTAATTGGCAGCTCGCCTGTATCACTTTTGCGCTTGTCCCGGTGCTGACCATTTTTCTCGTTGTCTATAACCTGAAAATGACACATGCTACGGATAAAATCTATCAGGATATTGCTGTATTTAACGCCAATGTGGAAAATGCTGTCGGCGGTGTCCGCGTGGTGCAAGCTTTTTCAAATGAAGCTCATGAAAATAAACAGTTCAGAGAAAATAATAAAAAGTATCGCTTCGCAAAACTGGCTTCATACAAAATTCTCGGCGCGGATGACTCTGTCAATTACTTCATGGTCCGGCTGATTACCCTGTTTACTCTAATCAGCGGAGCATGGTTTGTGATTCACGGAAGCCTGACAGATGGACAGTTTGTTGCTTTTCTGCTGATCGCAAATATATTTGTCCGGCCGATTGAGAATATTAATATGATTATCGAAATTTATCCTCAGGGCATGGCCGGGTTCAAGCGGTTTAAAAAAATGATGAGCATGAAGCCGGAGATTGTCGATGCCGTGAACGCGCAGGACGTCCCGCATGTAAGGGGCGACATTGCCTATCATGATGTCAGTTTCGGGTATGAAGGGAAACGTCTCGTTCTCAGCCATATCAACCTGCAGATTCACGTCGGAGAAACGGTTGCTTTTGTCGGGCCCACCGGAGCCGGCAAGACGACGCTTTGCAGCCTGTTGCCACGATTTTATGATGTAAAAGGTGGGTCGGTAACCATTGACGGTTTGGATATCCGTCAGATGAAGCTCTCTTCTCTGCGCCGCCATATTGGTCTCGTACAGCAGGATGTTTTCCTTTTCTCAGGGACGCTGAGAGAAAATCTGGCCTACGGTAAGCTGAATGCTACGGAAGAAGAAATCTGGCGAGTCGTTCGTTTTGCACGGTTGGAAGAAATGATCCGTGAGATGCCTGACGGGCTGGATACAGTGATCGGCGAACGCGGAGTCAAACTTTCAGGCGGACAAAAACAGCGGTTATCCATCGCCCGCATGTTCTTGAAAGATCCTTCGATTCTGATCCTCGATGAAGCGACTTCGGCACTGGACACCGCGACGGAAGCGGCGATTCAGCAATCGCTTGAAGAATTATCCGCTGGGCGAACAACGCTGATTATTGCCCATCGGCTGGCAACGATCAAGAACGCTGACAGAATTATTGTGGTTACCGAAAATGGAATCAGCGAGCAAGGGACCCATGAGGAATTATTGAGAAAAGGAGGAGTCTACAGCAAGCTTTATGAATCCCAGTTTGCTATGTGAAGATAAATGATAAGAACAAAGAATAACCGAAAAAAAAACATAAGGGGTCAATGTTGTGGGTGAAATCAGAGAATTAGCCAACAGATCCGATTGGCTGAACGCTTATCCCGTGATTCATCAGCTGCGGACAGGTCTGGATGAAGAAACTTATCTGGAATTGGTTGAACAGGCAAACCGTAATGAAGGCTATCATTTGTTCGCTTTTTTTGAGGGCGATGTCATTGTTTCTGCTGTCGGATTTATGCCGATGACAACACTTTACAACGGTCCTTCCGTTTGGGTTTGTGATTTAGTGACCGATGAAAATCAGCGCTCCAAAGGTTATGGCGGACAATTGCTGACATTCGTTCATACTTGGGCCGAGGCAAACGGTTATTCTGTTGTTTCGCTGTCCAGCGATCTGCAGCGGAAGGATGCACACCGCTTCTACCAAGAGAAAATGGGTTATGACCGCGTCAGCTCTGTTTTTAAGAAGACAGTTGGCTGATAAAGAATGTGGCCTACAAGTCTCACATAAGTTTAATTATGTAAACTAAAAATTATTACAGCAAAAAAATGTTCGTTTGGGCTATCGCTTTTGCAAAGGTTTTCCCTGAAGTTTTTCTGTGGAAAACGAATTATTTAAAATAATAAAGCTCTCTTGCCATCCATCCGGCAAGAGAGTTAAAGAGTTGCAAGAATAACATTTTACTCGATGAGAGCGGGAATCATACGTTGCTTGCGGCAGCAAGCAGTTCGTGTGCGTTTTTGTATTCCAGATTGTGCGCTTCTGCTACAGCTTTGAATGTCACATAGCCGTCTAGCGTATTCAAACCTTTCAGCAGGGCCTCGTCTTCAAGGCATGCTTTTACGAAACCTTTTCCTGCAATTTTTGCGGCATATGGTATGGTAACATTGGTCAGTGCCAATGTCGACGTTCTCGGAACCGCGCCCGGCATATTGGCAACCGCGTAATGAACAACGCCGTGCTTGATGTATGTTGGATCATCGTGGGTTGTGCTATGGTCAGATGTCTCAACGATACCGCCCTGGTCAATTGCAACATCGACAATGACTGAATTTGCCGCCATGGAAGCGACCATGTCTTCCGTAACCAGTTTTGGTGCTTTTGCACCAGGAATTAGCACGCAGCCGACAACGAGATCCGCATCTTTTACGGCTTCGGCGATATTATATGGATTGGACATCATTGTATTGAGTGATGTACCAAAAATATCATCAAGATCACGGAGCCGGTCGGCACTGATGTCAAGAATAGTTACATCGGCGCCTAAACCAACGGCTATTTTTGCGGCGTTTGTTCCAACGATACCGCCGCCGACAACGGTAACTTTACCGCGTGAGACACCGGGTACCCCGCCAAGCAGGATACCTTTTCCAGCGCCATCGCTGAATTTTTCCAGATACTGCGCTCCGATTTGGACTGCCATTCTACCGGCTACTTCGCTCATTGGCTGAAGCAGAGGGAGGACATGGTCTGCGCGCTGAACCGTTTCATAAGCAATGGAGACTACTTTACTGGAAACAAGTGCTTTAGTCAGTTCGGCACCGGCTGCAGGTGCAAGGTGAAGATAAGTAAAAAGAATTAATCCTTCATGGAAAAAATGATATTCTTCAGGTTCAGGTTCCTTGACTTTAATGACCATTTCCGCGGACCATGCTTTTTCAGCCGAAGTGATGAACGCGCCTGCATTCTCGTATTCCTGATCTGAAAAACCGGCCCCAGCTCCCGCATTAGTTTCTACATATACGCTGTGGCCTTCATGAACAAGATGGAATGTGCCTGCCGGTGTAATCGCCACCCGGCGTTCGTTGTTTTTCAATTCCTTAGGTATTCCGATGATCATTTCTATTCCTCCCTTTTTTACTGCTTCATCCAACAGGCGTTAACAGATTGAAAACCCGTGGATATCGTCTTTATTTAGAATAGTACAAATAAAGCGAATCAATTTCATCATACATTTTGTCAATTAAAATCACATAACTGTTTGACATTTTAAACGCATGGCACTTAACATAACATATGATGAAAGAAATAGTAACGAGAGGTCTGATCCGAATGGTTGAGGAAATGTCATTTTGTGTCAGGGATGTCATGCAGCGGCCGCTCTTTCAGCGGGCAAGGCTGATTGCCGGCAAAAACGGCGGGTATAGAGAAGTGCGCTGGGTTCATATTCTCGAAATTACTCATGCGGCGCCGTACGTCAGCAAAAATGATCTGATCCTGACCACGGGTTTATGGCTGAAGCGATCTGTTCAGTCCGGGCTTGATTATATGCGCCAGATTATCGACCACGAAACTGCCGGATTATGCATCGAATTTGGGACAACTGTTGATGAAATTCCGGAAGAGATTATCACACTTTGCGATAATCATGATTTCCCACTGATTCTTTTCAGACAGCCGGTCCGCTTTGAAGAGATCACGCAGGATATCCATTCATACCTGATTAACCGCCATTTCGGGCTCATGAAGAAATTGGAGGAGTTTTCACAGAAACAGCAGCAGCTCATATTGCAAAGCACAGACATCCCTGCAATTTTGAGGCTGCTGCAAAAGTATGCAGAAGGTCAGATTATCTATCTATCTTCGATTAAATCAAATAAATTCTACCCGGCCGTTGAGAGGGAAACTGCGGAAGCCATTAACAGTTTCTGCAATAATAAACTGAAAAATTTTGACCAGATAAATGAAATGGAGATATGGGAAATTGATGAAACCCATTATATTCTCATTCAGCCGGTGATCTGTTTCGGTCAGGTTTTTTCTTATATTGGCCTGATGATTCATCTGCCTCTTCCCACAGAGTATACGAGATTGCTGCTGGACTATGCCTCAAAAGCAGTTGCAACAGTTTTACTGCGGACACAGTTTCTTGAGGAAAAAATATTAAGAAACCAGAATGAATTGATTCAGGATATCCTCAGTCAGCAGATTGATAGTGAGGAGCAGGCGCAGATGCGCATGGGGCTTCCATCTCCGGATGAAAATCGTTATCTGTTTATCGGCGGGATCATTGAATTTGAACATAATGTGCTTGAAGCTGGGCCGGAAAGAATGGAAACGATGAATCAGGATCTGTCTGTACTGATTCGCTCACTGCTCAACCGTTTTCAGATGCACCATTTGATGATGATGAAAAATAATCAGATCTATCTGTTGTGTGCGAAAGAAAAATTAAATGGTCAATCAGCTGAATCTTTGAAACGCAGCATTTTAAGACTGATCTCCGGCCTGAAAAGATTCGTCGAAGAAGCGCTTGGAGGATTAAACTTTCATGCCGGATTCGGCAAGACAAGAAACCAATTAGTTGAGACGTGGAAAAGCTTTAAAGAAGCTTATCAGGTCATTGAAGTTTCTCAGGCAGTGCCCGCTATGAAGCATTGCTGCTTTTACGATAAAATAGGCATCTATCAGTTGCTTAAGGCAGTACCACAGCCGTTTATACATGTCTTTGTCAGCGATCAGCTTAGCTCTTTGATTGCGTATGACAGGCTCCATCACTTAGATCTCGTTCAGACGCTTGGCGTTTATTTCAAATTTATGGGTTCAAAGGGCGAGACGGCAAAGGCATTGTTTATCCATCGGCAGACTTTATACAACCGACTTGAAAAAATCAGTGATATACTGGGGGAGGATTTCTTTGAGCCCCAGAAGCGATATTGTCTTGAAATGGCTTTGCTCGGATATGAGCTGCTTGGGGACAATAGATAACTGGCGACGTCAATCTGTTTTTTATGATTCTTAAATCGATGTAAAAGTGTCCGCATCGCCACCTTTTACTTAAATGAATGGAGGTGCTGCACATGGGCTATCTGAAGCCCTATTGGAAAAATTATCGACCCCGATTTATTCTCGCAATCCTTTTTCTCTCTCTAGAAGCATTGGCTGATCTAATGCAGCCAGCCATGATGTCCCGGATTGTTGATCAGGGTGTCGCACGATCAAATACGCCCCTCATTGAAAAATACGGTTTGCTGATGCTCTTGATTACTCTGGCCGGGGCCTTTGGCGCCTGCATGCGCAATGTGCTTTCTGTCAATGTTTCACAGAATTTCGCACGGGATCTGAGACAGGACCTGTACGTAAAAATCCAGCGCTTTTCATTGAAAAATATAGACCGTTTCGGCAATGCGACACTGATTACACGGCTGACTAACGATGTCACTCGCGTACAGACTTTTGCCAACGGACTGATGCGGATGATGTTGAAGGCACCGCTTGTCGGCATCGGCAGCCTTTTTATGGCGGTCAATCTGAATCCGAAACTTTCATTGATCCTGCTTGGTGTTACCCCTGTCATTGCTTTTTTAATTTATTTGAATATGAAGATCAGCTATCCGTATTTCAGAAAGGTTCAGGGTGCACTGGACCGTGTGAACAGATCCGTTCAGGAGTACCTTTCCGGCGTTCGGGTTGTCAAGGTCTTCAATCGATTTTCCTATGAAGAGGAGAGGNAGATCCGTTCAGGAGTACCTTTCCGGCGTTCGGGTTGTCAAGGTCTTCAATCGATTTTCCTATGAAGAGGAACGCTTTCAGCAAAATAACCAGAATCTCGGCAGCTTGTCAGCGACGGCTGCAAAAGTGGGGAGCGTATTTAGCCCGCTTGTTAATCTGGCTGTCAATGCGGGAATCGTTGCTATTATTTGGTTTGGCGGACTGGGGGTCGAGCACGGCTCAATGCAGGTTGGGTCGATTATTGCTTTTACCAATTACATGATGCAGATTCTTTTCGCAATCATGATGGTCAATAATGCATTCAATATGTTTGTCCGCGCAAAAGCTTCAGCTGAGCGAATCGGAGAAATCATGAACACGGAAGAAGATATGGTTTTTCCAGAACCTGAAACTGAACCGGTTCCTGGAAAAGGTGCACTGGTCTTTCAGCATGTTTGTTTTTCACATGATCAATTTTCCAATCATCAGGACCCTTTTCTGAAGGATATTGATTTTTCCGTGCTTCCTGGAGAGATGGTTGGCATTACTGGTCCGATTGCATCAGGTAAGACCACGCTTGTCAATCTGATCCTGCGGTTTTACGATCCCGATCATGGTCGTTTGATGCTGGACGGTACCGATGTCCGGTCGTTCAGTGAAGAGGAACTCAGGGGGAAAATAGCACTTGTACCGCAGCGGCCGCTTCTATTTTCAGGCACCGTAAGAGAAAATATCCGTTGGGGAAATGAGCAGGCGAGTGATGAGGAAATCTATGAGGCCGCAAGAGCTGCCGAGGCAGATGAGTTTATCCGCCGGACCCCGGATGGCTATGATTCAATAATTGGTCAGGGCGGTGTAAATTTCTCGGGAGGGCAGAAACAGCGTATTTCGATTGCCAGAGCCTTGATCCGCAAGCCTGAAATTTTGATTCTTGACGACGCGACCAGTGCGGTTGATGCGCGGACCGACAAACTGATCAGAAAAAATATATCGATTGCTGCCCGCCATCTCACGTGCATTGTTATCTCTCAGAGAATCACTTCAATTATGGACGCTGACAAAATCATCGTCATGAATGGCGGAAAAATTGATGCGATGGGCACACATCGTGAACTCATCCGTAAATCGAACTATTATCGGGAGATTCTTCAATCGCAGCTTGGGAAAGAGGTGGAAAGCAATGGCTGACAGAAAAAGTACTGAGCCGGCTTTCCAACGCCCCACGCTTGGGCGAAGAGGGGGAAGAAGGCGCGGTGCCGCGCGTTTCGCTCCCGTTGAGAAGCCGAGAAATATGAAAAAAACACTGTTCAGACTCTGGAATTTCTTCGCACAAGAGAAGAAAGCACTGATGACGGTTTCCGCTTTCGTACTCGCCGATGCTTTGGTATCACTTCTGATTCCTTATTTTATTGGACTGGCAGTGAATCAGATTGGCATGCGGCCGGGTGCTGTCAATTTTCCGATTCTGTTTAAAATTCTTCTTGTTCTCGGCTTGTTTTACATGATGGACGGTCTGCTCACTCTGCTTCAGGGCTGGATTATGGCTTCTTCCGGACAGAAAATTGTCATGAGTCTGCGGAAGAGCATGTTTGAAAAATTGCAGAAATTGCCAATCGCTTTTTTTGATCAGAATCATCACGGTGATATCATGAGCCGGCTGACAAATGATATTGAAAATATTGATGTGACCATTTCCCAGTCTACGGTGGAGCTGATGAACGATATTATTATGATTGTCGGGTCTCTTGCACTGATGATCTGGATCAGTCCGCTTTTAACCTTGGCCAGTCTGATCATGGTGCCGCTTGTTTTCATTCTGACAAAAACGATCGCCTCAAGGACGACAAAATTATTTGTCGACCAGCAAAGGGAATTGGGGACGCTCAACGGCCAGATTGAAGAATCCATTTCAGGACTAAGCGTGATTAAAGCTTTCAGCCACGAGAATGAGGAAATCCGTGATTTCAATTCAATAAACAAACGTTTGACAGATGTCGGCATGAAAGCACAGGTCTGGTCGGGCTACATGATGCCTCTGATGAATGTGATCAATAATCTCGGCTTTACAGCTGTTGCATCGGTTGGTGGTTTTCTTGCAGTCAAGGGACTGATTACGGTCGGCATGATTGCCAGTTTTCTTACCTATTCAAGACAATTTTCGAGACCGCTTAATGATGTGGCCAGCATATTTAATACTTTGCAGTCGGCGGTAGCAGGTGCTGAACGTGTTTTTGAAATTCTGGATGAAAAAGAAGAACCCGAAGATCACGCAAATGCCCGCAATATAGAGGCTTACAAAGGTGAAATTATTTTTAACGATGTTTCTTTCGGGTATGAGCCCGGCCATCCGATTTTGAAACATATCAGTTTTCAGGTGGGTAGCGGGGATTCAGTTGCACTTGTCGGACCGACGGGTGCCGGGAAAACGACAATTATTAATTTGCTCACGCGATTTTATGATGCGGGCAGTGGCGCTATAGAATTGGATGGTATCGATATTCGCGATTACAAAAGATCGGACTATCGCAGATTGTTCGGCATTGTGCTCCAGGATACCTATTTGTTTCATGGCAGCTTTATTGAAAACCTGCGCTATGGAAGGCTCGACGCAACCGATGAAGAAGTTATGAAGGCTGCGGAAGCCGCAAATGCAGACAGTTTTATACGGGAAACGTCTGAAGGTTATCAGACTGTGCTCCAAGGAAATGGAGACAATTTAAGCGAAGGGCAGAAACAGTTGCTGACAATCGCCAGGGCATTTCTTTCCGATCCGGACATCCTTGTTCTGGACGAAGCGACGAGCCATGTCGACACGCAGACGGAGCAAAAGATACAAGAGGGAATGTCGTATTTGATGAAGGGGCGGACCAGCTTTATCATTGCCCATCGTCTGTCGACAATTAGAAATGCCGATAAGATCCTGGTGGTGGAAAATGGAGAGATTGCTGAGCAGGGTACCCATAAACAACTGATCGAAAAGCGCGGCATTTATTATGAGATGTACAGAGATCAGTTCTCCGGACAGGACTGACCTCTGTCACTGGTTTTCATTATGATTCAGCATCGACAGGAGAATGGATTTTGTCATTAAATAAATCAAAATACAATTGTCTGTTTGTGCCACGGACACAATAGGAAACGTTGGATGGAGACAATCCGCGCTGCTTAATTTCCTGAAGCAGCCAGCTTTTCGTCAGATGGTTTTGTTCCAGATTTTTATTAATCATCTGTCCATCCATGATCAGTTCAACAGGAAATGAAGAAAGACCTGACGAGAAAATGTCCAGGTCTTTTTTTGTGACCGTCTGATAAGGCTGTTTCTTTAAAATCGAAAGCTCTCCATCGGCTTCAATGACCGCAAAATCCACTTCGTCAATATCGAATGCATTTTTTTCTCTGAGCGCCTGATTGAAAGAATCCATCGTCAGTTTCAATTTACCCATGTTTTTCTCAAGAATTTTCCCGTTCTCAATGACAACAGTTGGTTCTCCGTTTAATATGGCCCGCGCTTTTCTGCTTTTCAATGAAAAAATAGTCGTCAGAAAGATAATGCCGCTGAACAGTAAGGCTGCGATCAGGAAGTGGCTAAACTGGATCGTCGTGTTAAAGGTCAGATTTCCGGCAATTGACCCTAACGTTATCGATGCAATAAAGTCGTGGTAAGTCATTTGCGAGATGGCCTGTTTGCCAATAATATGCGCAATAAACATAAATAAAACAAAAGTAACAACCGTTCGAATAATAACGTCCAGAATCCCTGCCATTGAAAGCACGCCCATTCTATATTGATGTATGCTACCTTTTTATCCATCTTTGGCGGGGTATATACATCTTTGCTGAAGTGTAAAACGGCTGTATGGCTTCAACACGTACGGGCTCATTTATTTAGCTTACAAAAGCGGGGTCTAAACCCACCGTCTTTAGACGGTATCCGCTTTTAGCCTTATCTTTTCGTGTCCATACTTTTCAAAAGAGGTGAAAAGTATGGACGGTTATCAGAAAAGTGGTCATGCAGTCTACGATATCAAGTATCATGTGATCTGGGTGACCAAATACCGATATCAGGTGCTGCGAGGTCCAATCGCTGTTCGATTGCGTGAGTTGATCCGGCAGGGATGTGAGGCCAGGGGAGTCACAATCCTGCAGGGGAGCGTAGGCAAGGAACATGTCCATTTGCTGATTTCTTGTCCACCCAGCCTAGCGCCGAGTAAAATCATGGAGTATCTGAAAGGACGCTAATCCAGATTGCTTCAGGATGAGTTTTCAGAACTAAAAAAACGGTATTAGGGCCAGCACCTATGGTCCAGAGGTTATTTCTGTGCGACGGTCGGCAACGTGACGGAAGAAATCATCCGAAAGTACATTGCGAATCAGTCAAATAAAGTCAAGGACGACATTTTCAAGATTGACGACTGAGTTCAGTCAGAATTCCGTGTGCTATGAGCACAAGGTCTTTCAGAAGACTTCAGTCTTTAAGTGGCGACTTTAAGTCGCAGACATTTATGTCTGAACCCACCTGCTTTAGCAGGTGGTCGTTTAGTCTTTTCTGTTCAGGAATTCCTCAACCTGTTTGACAAATTTTGAACGATCATAATCCCGATAGAGTCCGGATGCAAGACGAACAGGATCTCCAAAAAAGAAGCGTTCATACAGTTCCTGGCGACCGGCAAAACCGCTCAACGACAAATCCCAGGCGAGCCGGAACAGTTTTACTTTGTCATATCCGTCACGGTCGGATGACTGAAGGTACTTCCTGAGATCCGTTCCGTTCTCAGAGAAAAAGTCTTTTTCATTGGGAATTGAGACCAGCCCGCTTGCACCGATTAACTGAATGATCTCAATAAAACGCGGATAGATGCCCGGAAAGACGTTCATGGCCGCCATCAGTGGTTTCCGGTCAGGGGTCATCGTTCCCCATTGATCCATGGATGCATGAACCTCGGAAGCTGTGAGTAATGCCTTAAGCGTTTCAAGGCCAATAATCACCTCTGCAATCTTGCTCCGAATATGCTGATATTCACTGATATTGATTGCATCGACCAAGGACTGCAGAACGCCGAGAATAAATTCCGTTTTTACAACATTTCTCGAAGTTACTTGGTGAATCTGCTGAGGCAGGAAACCGCTGTCTGTGTAAAGCTTGCTCGCGATCTCTGTATTTCCATTCAGAAATACTCGTTCCCATGGAACGGTGACATGATCAAACACAACGATTGAATCAACCTCTTCGAAACGCGAACTAAGCGGATGATCAAACGGGCTGCTGTCGTCTGCGAACGACTCGCGGCATAGAAACTTTAAACCCGGGGTATTGGAGGGTATAGAAAAGGCATAAGCGTATGTTTCGTCAAAATGAAAAGCACCGGTTGGAAAGACGAGGATCTCATCGGTCATACCGCCCTGTGTCGCCAGCAGGCGTGCCCCATGAATGATGATTCCTTCGTCGTTTCTGCCAATCACCCGGGCCGCAATCGTTTCCTTGGCGTTCTCAAAATATAGAGAAGAGCGGTTCACCTGGGGCTGGATGAACGTGTGTGTCAGAGAGATATCATTTTTTTTGCAGTAATCGTAAAATCGCCGCATGTTTTCACTGTGCTTTGCATCACCGAAAAGATCTGCGCAGGCTGCAAAGGTCATGACAACCGTATTCATATAGTCGGGCGAGCGGCCCATCATGCCGGCGTTCTGGCGTGCCCATATCTGAAAGCACCTTCTCCGTTTCGCAAGATCTTTCTTCGTTTTTGGTTCAAGATAGGATGTTCCGATTCTTTCGTCGCTGTCAGGCAATCTGCAAGTCAGGATGTCCCGATAAGCTTTCTCGTGCTGCATATCATATAATCTTGCCTGACTTTTCAATGCACCCGCAAAAGCAGGGTGATCCGAAATATTGCCTGAAATCTCTGAACCATCGATCCAGACATGGTTATGAAGACTGTTGATTCGGTTGATATAAGTCTTGCCATCGATACAAGGCATCTTGTTCGTGCCCCCATCCGGATAAATAAGCTTTTTTAAAAAATATGAACAAATACCAAATTTATTCGGTTACTGCTAAAATGTTGTGGGAAAACTTTAACTAAAAATTCATCGGGATCAGGTCGCATATTTAACAGATCATGACATTTACTTTTCTTTTTTGGAACATTTTATGTTTAAGCGTGTTTTGGAAGATCGTGACATTGACTGAAACGCCGGCAGTGTTTATTTTTAATTTATGGGCAGGTAACTCAAAATAATCGGTTCCAGAAAATTGGTGATCGTTGGCTGTTCCAGGAAACAAGGGACGGCCAATCGCCTTTTAATGGAGATGATTGATAACATCTCTTTGCGATCGCTAGCTGATAACTGATGACAGTTAAATCCGACAATCCATTAAAATGTGTGCTGGACAGATTCAAAGAAGATATTTTTTAAGAAGGGATTCAATTTTCAGATGAAGCGCACAAATGATTATTTGAACGATAAACATAAAATCCAAGAAATAGAGGATCCGTCACTAACCATACATAACAGTAGAACATCCCGCTGGCTGCGGGAAAAACATCGCAGATACATCCCTAGCCTTGATGGATTGAGAGCCATCGCTGTTTTTGCGGTTATTTTCTATCACCTCGGTTTTCCGTGGGCAAGCGGGGGATTGCTCGGTGTCAGCGTCTTTTTCGTCCTGTCCGGTTATTTGATTACTGACATTCTACTCGCCGAATGGGGAGAACGGGGGTCTATCAGCCTTAAAACTTTCTGGATGAGACGGGCGAGGCGTCTGCTTCCGGCGCTTTTTTTTACTTTAGCGGCTTTGTTTATCTGGCTTCTTTTCTTCAGACCTTCTATGCTGTCTTCTTTCAGGGATGATGCGCTGGCCGCAATTTTTTATGTCAGCAACTGGTGGTACATTTTTCATCATCTTTCTTATTTTCAAAGCTATGAAAATCCTTCGCTGCTGACTCATTTCTGGTCGCTTGGTGTTGAAGAACAGTTCTATTGGATTTGGCCTGTTTTTATCCTGTTTGCTTTCCGTCATCCGAAAATTCGTCGCTATTTATTTGTGATTACTTTGGTGGGAGCTGTTCTTTCGGCAGCACTGATGGCTGTTTTGTACCAGCCGGGAGCTGATCCGAGCAGAATTTACTACGGTACAGACACGCGTGCATTTTCAATTTTAATTGGCGCTGCGCTTGCTATGATTTTACCAAGCAGGAAATTTACCAACCCTTTATCGGCCGGATCACGGATTTTACTTGAAGCGGCCGGGACTCTGGGATTCATTGTGATTCTTGCTATGATCGCTTTTTCAAATGAATATGACGGGTTTATTTATCGGGGGGGCATGTTTGGCATGTCCGTTGCGGCTGCTGCTGTCATAGCAGCCGCTGTGCATCCATCAACGTGGTTCGGGAAAGTTCTCGGCATACTGCCGCTTCGGTGGATTGGCGTTCGCTCTTACAGCATGTATTTATGGCAGTATCCGATCATTATCCTGTCGCTCAATAATTTTGATGCGGGTGTCCCGCGCTTTGCACGTTTTTTTGTAGAAATTGTATTGATCATTGTCATTTCCACTCTTTCTCTGGAACTGATTGAAAATCCCTTCCGCTCCGGAGCAGTCGGCCGTTTTTTTAAGAACTATGTTTTCAATAAACCGGCTTCTGTCAAGTGGCGGATTCTAAGCGTCTTGGCGGCATCATTGGTTATTGTTTTCGCCTGTGCGGGCGTCTTTGCACAGAGCCGAAACTCCGCAGCCGTAAAGAAAAGCAATGCGGGTGAGTCCATTCAGGCTGTTCAGCAGAAAGACGCAACGAATACACAGGTGAAGAGCGATACTGCGGCTAAAACCAGGCAAAAGAGAAATACCGAGGCAAAAACTCAGCCGGTTTCAAAAACGGCGGCAGTTACAAATAATACTGCTACGGTTACGAAAAAATCAGGAAACCTAAATCAGGTACAGGCTCTGCAGCAGGATCACGTCACGGTTATCGGCGATTCAATCATGGAGGATATCAAACCTTATCTCGGTCCGTCATTCAGCCACATCACGATTAATGCGAGAGTAGGCAGACAGTTTGACGAAGCTTTCGGCATAGTCAGCCAGATGAAAAGTGCCGGAACCCTGGGCAATATTGTCATCGTGGAATTGGGAACGAACGGGCCGGTGACGATGAGTCAGATGTCTTTATTAATTCAGCAAATTGGTTCAAAAACTCATATTATTGTCACTACCACTCGTGTTCCGAGGCCCTGGCAGGATCTAGTCAATCAGACCATGCGGCAGGCTGCGGCTGAGTACCCGAACATCAGCCTTGTCGATTGGTATGCTGCAAGCAGCGGCCATCCTGATTATTTTGCACCCGACACCGTTCATCTAAATCCTATCGGTTCAAAAATATACGCAGGCCTTCTTTTCAATGCTGTGGCCTCATTGACGAAATAGCGTGTTCACCACTGGATGCTCTATTTTTTCGGAATAACGAAATTATCTCCGTGAAGTGAAAAAGATTTCAAACAACCAGAAGATGAGAAGAATATAGAGAGAAAAGAGCAAAGAGACGCTGACTGAGAACAAGTTTACATGACTGAAAAGCTGCGAGAAAAATGCGGCAGGCCTGATTATATCCCAGGAATTGAATCTCAGGAATCTGCCGACATAAATAGCGTAGCCGCTGATCAGGCTGATGAGGATGACAGCAATGTTTGCGGTCTCTTTCCCCATGCTTTGGACCATTGCCTGATATACGAAATAAAAAGAGAGCATTCCGGCACATGTCCCCAGAAAAACACCAATACCGATATGAACTAGACTTATCCAGACAGTTATATCCGTGGAATAAACAGTCGGAGAGTGAGCATTAGAGGCGTAAAATGTAATGCCCTGAATATGAATGAAATCTGTGATCATATAAGGAGCATTAGGAAAGAAGAGCAGCCAGAGCAGGCCACGCCACCAGACGTGCTTTCCGTCAGGATTCATCATGCCGGACCGGAACTGCAGGGAAAATAGAAGTGGTAGCAGGGCCAGAAACACATTCCAGACCATCATGATATGAATCAGCCTTCTTGTAATAATAATCACAGGTATGCTTATTAAGATGTAAAGGGCAAAAAAAAGAACTAAGGACTGTTCCAATGAACCGCTATGGTTTTTCAGTCTCAGCAAGCTGTTTTCCCTCCCAATAGGCAGATGCCCTATGAGAACACGTGATATTTTACTTCCAATACATCAATGCTGTAATGATACAGCCAAGCATTGCGGATGTGGAAACGATTTGAATCCAGAAACGGGTAACGGACGAGATCCCATATATATCATACGAGCAAAAGGCAGAAATAGAGCAATAAGTGTATCAAGGCGTGCCCGATCGATTATTTTGGCTTTTTTGCAGCCATCTGTCTGCCTTCAGGTAGAAATCTCCAATTAAATAAAACCGTCATTTCATTTTCTTTTCTAAGGTTGTATTATTCTCAGATCCGGATAGAAGCATCCGAAATGATCATTCATGAATCTGCTGATCGAGCATCTTACACTGCTTAAAACCGGAAAAATTTTTATTTCCCGAATCAGTTATTCCCGGTAAAATGAAAGAAAAGAAATCGGGAGGTAGCCATGAAACGCAAAATTGCCAGCATGTGAGGGCTTGATGAGATTCCTATGAAAACTGGGCAAGAGAACGTTTAATTGACAATAACCGGATGGAAGCATTATCTTAAAAAGACATGAATTGTTCATAATTAACACAGATTTAGGGTGATTTGCTTTGGTGATGGACGGGATTGTTAATGGGTACAGTGATCCTTTTGTTTCGATACGGGGAGAAGGAACGACGAGCCGAAAGACACTGGTCAGTCTGACGAAGAAAATACGGCGAATGGATCCAGTGATCTTTTATCAGTCTGGAAATGAATATTTTGCCGGCAGGCGTTTTTACTGGCAGAGCCAATCAGGCAATTTTTTGATGGCCGGGCTGGGAATTACAGAAAAGATCAAGGTAGATGGGGAATCTGCCCGTATGCAGCAAGTCAGGGACAGATGGTCGGAGCTCACGAAAACAGCTGTCAGAACCGGTGTTATCGATCAGGAAGGAACAGGTCCCGCGTTGTTCGGGGGTTTTTCGTTTGATCCAGAAAAAGAATCCGATGATCTTTGGCAAAACTTTGGCAGTGGCGTGTTCTATCTGCCCGCTTTTTTGCTGACGGTTTCCGGAGGACAGACTTATCTGACCATCAATCAGTATGCCCTTCCCGGAGAGAGTTTAGAGACAACTGTCAATCAGATGGAAGAACAGGCAGATGAAATTTTGAGCGGATACCGTCCGGATGAACATACATCTTCCGAAGCGGAGTGGCTGGAGCTGGAGAAACAGGATCCGAAAAAATGGATAAAATTAGTTAATCTAACCGTAGAAAAATTAAATGCCGGCAAACTGGATAAAGCCGTTTTATCAAGGACATTAAAACTCATTTCAGATCGCCATACGGAGATTGGGGCGGTCTTGCGCAGGCTTCAAAAGCAACAAGAAGGGAATTTTATTTTTAGCCTGGAAGCGGGAAATGACTGCTTTATCGGTGCCAGTCCGGAACTTTTGGCTAGGAAAGAGAACAAAAAACTTTTTTCTTCGTGTCTTGCGGGCTCAATCGAACGTGGCAGGGACTGGGAAGAGGATGAAAAGCTGGGCAATGAGTTGCTACGTGACCGGAAAAACCTGCTAGAGCATCGCTATGTCGTCTCAACCGTGAAAAGCGCACTGCAAGTGATCTGCGAAAATCTAAATATACCTGACCAACCGGTTTTGATGAAAAACAAGCATATCCAGCATTTGTATACGCCTGTTGAAGGAACCTGCGCAGATGGAATCACGCTCTTTGATATTGTGGCCAGGCTTCACCCGACACCTGCTCTTGGCGGCTTTCCAAGAGATGAAGCTATAAAATGGATTCGGGAAAATGAATGCTTTAATCGCGGCTTATATGCTTCGCCGATTGGCTGGGTTGATTCGGACGGAAATGGCGAATTTGCCGTAGGGATCCGTTCCGCTCTCGTCTCCGACCAAGAAGCCACACTTTTTGCCGGATGCGGAATTGTTAAAGATTCTGTTGCTGAGAAAGAATACGAAGAAACAGCGATCAAATTTCGACCGATGCTGGATGGACTGGGGGGTTCAGGTCATGGATCACGGTGAAGTGCTTTCAGCTTATTTATCAGCCTTTATCGATGAACTGGTGAAAAATGGGGTCACGGATGTTGTTCTGAGTCCCGGATCACGATCCACGCCGCTTGCTTTGCTCCTTGCTGATAGGCCGGAGATAAAAATTTTTCTGGATATCGATGAACGTTCGGCCGGATTTATGGCGCTAGGCATCGCAAAAGCGAAAAAAAATCCGGTCGCTCTGCTATGCACTTCGGGGACGGCTGCTGCCAACTACTTTCCCGCAGTCGTCGAAGCGTTTTATAGCAGGGTTCCGCTCATCGTACTGACTGCCGACCGGCCTTATGAATTGCAGGATGTCGGTGCTCCGCAAACGATTAATCAAGCAGAAATGTATGGCAGTCATGTGAAAAGGTTTGCCGAAATCGAAATTCCGGAACATGATTTTGGCCTGATCGACCATATTCGGATGATTTGCACGCGGTTCATTGCAGCTGCGACCTGCTCTCCGTGCGGGCCTGTACACCTCAATTTCCCGCTTCGTGAGCCGCTGGTACCGGACATGGAATTCCTTTCGCGCGGCAGTCGTGGGGAGCAGAGATCCGTATCAATCAGATCCGGACGAGTTACTTTGGCAGAATCAGAAATCGATCAAATTGCAGAAACGATTCAACGCAAACGAAAAGGTGTGATCATTTGCGGTGCGGTCGATTCAGAAGGATTTGAGGAGCAGGTCATTGTCCTAGCCGACAAGCTTGGTTTTCCGATCCTTGCTGATCCTTTGTCACAATTGCGCCGCGGATCTCATCCGTCTCGCAGTATCATAGAGAGCTATGATGCTTTTTTGCGTGATGGACAAGCCGCTGCTTTTTTAAAAGCTGATCTTGTGATCCGATTCGGCGCAATACCCGTGTCAAAAGCGCTGAAAGTATGGATTGAAAAACAGGAAGCCGTGCAGCTTGTCGTTGACGGCGGCTGCGGGTGGCGAGATCCTGCAGGAGTAGCAACAGGAATGGTTTATTGTGATGAAACATGGTTTTGCAAAATGATTGTCTCTAGTCTGCCGAAGCCACCCGATCAGAACTGGATCACTCTGTGGTATCGTGTGAATCAGGAGGTAAAAGATATTTTGTCAGGTATATACGATGAGAAAGCTCTGAGTGAGGAAAAGTTATTCGCCAAGCTGAACCAATTGCTTCCGGATCAATGCAGTTTGTTTGTCGGCAACAGTATGCCTGTCAGAGAGCTTGACACATTTCTATTCACGGACAAACCTGATGTTGCGATTTTTGCCAATCGTGGAGCAAGCGGGATCGACGGCATTGTATCAACGGCTGTCGGCGTCAGCCTTGTCAGAGAAAATACAGTACTGGTCATAGGTGACCTGAGTTTTTTTCATGATATGAATGGGCTGCTGGCTGCAAAACAGCACCATGCGAACCTGACAATTATATTGATTAATAATGATGGTGGCGGTATTTTTTCTTTTCTGCCCCAGGCTTCAGAGAAGAGATATTTTGAAGCACTGTTTGGCACACCCCATGGACTGGATTTTTCCAACACCGCGCATTTATACGATGCGGACTACTCAAAAGTAGGTAATTGGAACGAGTTTGATCATGCTTTGCTCGGTTCTTTTCAAAAAAAAGGTTTGAAGATCATCGAGGTTCCGACAGACCGTGATGAAAATGTTCACATCCGAAAACGGTTGTTTCATCAAATCAGCAAGAAAATATCGGCGATCGCTGATGGTCAAAGTTCATGAATCTAATGATCCGCGGCGTTTCTTATCATATTGAAATGAAAGGCCAGGGCCAGCCGCTGCTGCTGCTTCACGGCTTTACCGGCAGCCTGAACACATGGCAGTTTTTCGAATCAACATGCTCTGATCACTTTAAATTAGTCATGATTGATATAATTGGCCATGGCGAGACAGATTGTCCAGCAGATCCGCAAAGGTATACGATGAGTGAAGTGGGAAAGGATATTGCCGTACTGCTGGATCAATTTCATTTGGATCGGGTACATGTACTGGGCTATTCGATGGGTGGCAGACTAGCACTCAGCTTCGCCTCACTTTTTCCGGAACGGGTGCGGAGCTTGATTCTAGAAAGTGTTTCTCCCGGTCTGCGGACAGCAGCGGAAAGAAAAGCTCGCAGAATCCACGACCAAGATCTGGCGGAGTCTATAATGAAAGACGGCGTCTTATCATTTGTGGATTCGTGGGAGAATATTCCACTGTTTGACACTCAAAAAGGATTGCCACAATCCATACAAGATAACGTCAGGAAAGAACGTCTTTCTAACAGAAAAGAAGGTCTGTCTTGCAGCCTTCTGGGTATGGGAACCGGATCGCAGCCGCCGTTGTGGGGCCGTCTTCATGAGTTGTCTTTTCCCGTTTTACTAATTACGGGACAGATGGACCCAAAATTCTCAAGTATTGCCTCCGAGATGAAGCAACTGCTGAGAAACGCGGAATTTAAGAGTGTTCCCGAAGCCGGTCATAATGTTCATTTGGAAAAAGCGAGTATATTTTCAGACATTGTTGGAAGATTTTTGTTTGAAAAAGCTAAACGGCATGACTGAAACTGGCAAGCGGGGAGCACCCAAGAAAAAGTGGCTGGAAAAGGGTCAAAGTTGGCTGGAGAAAGTTCTGAACGCCTGGAAACCTTGCAAAGCCGCTGGAAAGAATTTTATGGACTTATAGGGAATGATAGCATGGACATCCGTTCGATAACACTTCGGTTAATTGAATCACCGTTAAAGATACCCTTTACAACACATCTTGAAACGGTCACCAAGCGTCAGGCAATTATTATCGAAGCCAAGGACAGCAGTGGGGGGATCGGTTTTGGTGAAGCCGATCCTTTTTCCAGTCCTTGGTATTCAGCGGAAACAATCACGACCTGCTGGCATGCGCTTTGCGGGTTTTTGGTGCCATTGACTTTACGGAAGGAAATTTCTGATCCATCTGCACTTGATCAAATATGGTCGGGCATCCGGGGAAACAATATGGCAAAATCAGGCCTAAGCCAGGCAATCTGGGATCTGTACGCCAGGCAAAAGAAAGTTTATATTGGCAGCCTTTTTGGTGCAGAGAGGAAGGCAGTCGCTGCAGGCGCTGTTATTGCGGCAAACGATCCGAAAAATGCCATCGATCAGATTGAAAAATATTCGGAGGCGGGGTATCTTAGATACAAAATTAAAATATCCCGTCGGAATGATCTTAAGATTCTCTCCGCAATCCGGCAGCATTTTCCTGAAGTTGCACTTATGGCGGATGCCAATTCCGCATACTCAATCCAGGATGCCAAACATCTTGAAAAGCTGGACGAGTTTGGTCTTCAAATGATTGAGCAGCCTCTAGCTTATAATGATCTGGTGGATCATGCTCTTTTGCAAAGTAAAATAAAAACCCCCGTTTGTCTTGATGAAAGCATTGGTTCATTTCAGGATGCAAGAGCTGCATTGGCGCTTGGCAGCTGCAAAATAATCAACATAAAGATGGCGCGGGTCGGCGGATGGTCCGAAGCGGTCCGGATTCACGATTTGTGCTTCCGGCAGGATGTGCCGGTCTGGTGCGGCGGTATGATTGAATTCGGAGTAGCAAAAGCACACAATATTGCATTGGCAGCATTGAGAGGATTTATTCTGCCCGGTGATTTGTTTGCTGCTTCACGTTACTGGGAGGAAGACATTGTCGAACCGGAAATTACAGTAAACAAGGGGTGGATCCGGGTTCCTGAAAAAGCAGGAATAGGATTTGACATCAATGAAGAAGTCCTGGAAAGACTGACAGTGAAGAAAAATAATATCGAATGACATTTGTGAATTGTCCGGGACGTTGCTACATTCTTGATACGCACGGCGCAGCTCACATCGAAATGTGAATCGTATTAAAGATATTTGCCCTTCTTAGGCGCAATTTTACCAGTGTTAGGATTAACTTCAGCACAGTTAGGCGCAATCTTCACCCGGTTGGGAGTAGCTCGCTGTTCGCTCAATGCGCATTCCCTAATCAAATACAGGTTTTGATGCCTTTTATTTGGAGCGATGGCCATTTCTTCTGCCAGTTCTTGTCCTTTATCCTTTTTCTGTAGACCGTGAGCCTGTCTTCTGATTTTGCAAAAAATGGCGTCGGTCTGACGATCATATGGATCAGATCTGAAATGCCTTGCGGTACCATTAGAATGACCTTATCGCTGGAATTCAATCGCGCACCTATAGCAGTCGCCGTCTCTGGAAATTTAGAAATGGCATCTGTAGTTGATGTGTAGGGCTCTGCAAGCGGAGTATGGACATGCATCCGTGCCTCATTTTTCACTTCCCAGTTTACCCCAGGCACCCTTTTGAGCAAATCCTGTTGCAGTTTCTGTTCAAAATCATAATCAATATGTTGCGGGTCAAAGTAAATGACATCTGCATCATGAACCGGGGTTCTATTGCGAAACCCAGATTGGCAGTCCCAAATTCTGGCGCGCAAAATACCTGCACATATCCAGGAATCAGGGAGGTCGAGTCTTCTGACCTGAGACAACATGAACATCAGTTGTTTATCATTTTCAATGAATGCCTTAATGTCTTCTGCGGTTTTTAAAAACAATCCTGTTCGGCTTCTTTCAATTCGGAGTATGATAAACGTATTGTAGCAGAAATCGAATCAAACGGATCGTATCACAAAAAATCAAAAAATTTCAGAGGGCTGTGTGGATTGAATAAACACGATGTTAACATGCTGACCTCAAAAAAACAGACCCATACTTTTAATAAGCGTCGGTTACAGCGTTTGCCAATGGTGCCACGTTGCTATACTAATATTTGTTGCTGTTTATCTGTCATTTAATCTGCATCCTTGCTGAAAAAAATTATACTTTACCAAGGCATAACTTTTGATTAAATAATGTTTTCATCATATAATAATGAAAGCGCTTAATGTGTCAATTTCGTGACAAATTATTCGACTGGAGGTATTTTTTATGCTGGAACGTTTGCTCTTACCGGCCGAACACGGAACACATGACCTTGCCAATTTAGAGGATGTGAGAAAATCATTTCAGTGGAAACAGGCTGAAAAGTATTTCAGCTGGCATGAAACAGGAAAAATGAACGCTGCTTATGAGGCGATAGACCGGCATGCGGAAAATGGCAAAGGAGATCAGAAGGCGCTGTATTATTCAGATCAGACGAGAGATGAAACGTATACTTTTTCTGAGCTGAAGCGTTTGACCAATCAGGCGGCTAATGTTCTTAGACAAGATGCGGATGTCGGCAAAGGGGACCGGGTTTTTATCTTTATGCCACGCTCTCCTGAACTCTACATTCTGTTTCTTGGCGTCATAAAAGCAGGCGCGATTGTGGGACCTCTTTTTGAAGCGTTTATGGAGGGGGCTGTCAGAGACCGTCTCGAAGATAGCGAAGCGAGCGTGCTCTGCACAACGCCGGAGCTGTTAAGCCGTGTGCCTTATAAAGAACTGCCCAGTCTGAAACATATTATTCTTGTTGGCGACAAAGCACGGAATGACGGTTATTTTATTGACTATCAGAAGGCGATGGATCGCGCGGATACCCAGTTTCCAATCGCATGGATGGATAAAGAGGATGGATTGATTCTGCATTATACTTCGGGATCTACAGGGAAACCTAAAGGGGTGCTGTACGTTCACTATGCGATGGTTCAGCACGCACAGACAGGACGATGGGTCCTTGATCTGAAAAAAGATGACATCTATTGGTGTACCGCTGATCCCGGGTGGGTGACAGGTACGTCCTATGGAATTTTCGCACCATGGCTAAACGGGGCTGCCAATGTCGTTCGTGGAGGACGCTTCAGCCCGCAGGACTGGTATGAAACTATTGAAAAATATCAGATAACCGTCTGGTACAGTGCGCCGACGGCCTTCCGGATGCTGATGGGTGCAGGAGATGCTTTGGCAGCCAAACATGACCTGTCCAGCCTGAGGCATGTGTTAAGTGTCGGAGAGCCGCTGAATCCGGAGGTCGTGAAGTGGGGGTGGGAAGTCTACCATAAAAGGATTCATGACACGTGGTGGATGACGGAAACAGGTGCACACATGATCTGCAATGTGCCGTCAATGACGATTAAGGCCGGTTCCATGGGAAAGCCGATTCCCGGCATCATGGCGGCGATTGTCGATGATTCCGGCAATGAGGTTCCGCCTAATACGATGGGAAACTTGGCGATCAAAAAGGGTTGGCCCTCAATGATGCGCGCAATCTGGAATAATCCGGAAAAATATGATTCTTATTTTACTTCGAACGGCTGGTATGTATCCGGAGATTCCGCTTATATGGATGAGGATGGCTATTTCTGGTTCCAGGGCCGGGTGGATGATGTGATCATGACTAGCGGTGAGCGGATCGGACCTTTTGAAGTCGAAAGTAAACTGGTGGAGCATCCCGCAGTATCGGAAGCCGGCGTGATCGGCATACCCGACCCCATTCGCGGAGAGATTATCAAAGCTTTTATCTCATTAAGAGAAGGATTTGAAGCAACGGAGAAACTGAAAACTGAAATCTATCATTTTGTGAAAAACGGCCTCGCCGCGCATGCGGCTCCAAGACAGATTGATTTTCTCGATAAACTTCCGAAAACGCGCAGCGGCAAGATCATGCGCCGTGTACTGAAGGCATGGGAACTGAATCTTCCAACGGGGGATCTGTCAACAATGGAAGACTGATCGACAATACAGGGCGCACGGGCTTTGATAGCCTCTGCGTCTTTTTGGTGCAGCCGTCCGTTAAAAGCCTGCTTATTGTTCTATGAAGAAGATGTGCTTTGGGAAGAGAATTCAGTTATTTCGATGCAGCAGGCGTATAAGCCCTGAAGATCTCTCCGGAGGAGACAGAAAATAGAAAGTTATTATCACTTGAAGTATTTTTGAGTTAAATTAAAAACAATGAATGATCCTACACCGAACAGAACAAACTCAATCATAGTATAATTAAATCGCTAATCCAGAGAGAACAGAAAACGAATTTACGATCAAAAATTAATTTGTGAGGGAGATTGACATATGGCTAAAAAATATAACTATACAAATGAACTGATTCATTCGAAATCCCCATACCTCCTGCAGCACGCCCATAACCCTGTAAATTGGATGGAGTGGAGTCATAAAGCATTTAGGAGGGCGCAGGAGGAAGGAAAACCGGTACTCGTCAGCATCGGTTATTCGTAGAGTGTGACTGTCGAGCTGCCATTGGTGTCACGTCATGGCTCATGAATCATTCGAAGATGAGGAAACGGCTGAAATTCTGAACAGCAATTATGTCTCGATCAAAGTTGACCGTGAAGAACGTCCGGATATTGACGCGGTTTACATGAAGGTCTGTCAGGCACTGACGGGACAGGGCGGCTGGCCGCTCAACGTTTTTCTCACTCCGGATCAGAAGCCTTTTTATGCGGGTACCTATTTTCCAAAAGACAGCGTCTATGGCCGTCCGGCATTCAAGGATGTGCTTCTGGAACTGAAGAGCAGGTATGATCAGACTCCGGATAAAATCGCCAAAATTGGTACCCAAATTGTACAGGCTTTGTCAGAGCAAACAAAAAGCCGCAGTAAACTGACAGAAAAGGTGCTTGATCAAGCGTTCAATGCTTTTTCAGAAAGTCTTGATCCGGAGTTTGGCGGATTCGGCCAAGCGCCAAAGTTTCCCGCACCGCATCAGTTGATGTTTTTACTGCGCTATGCCCGCTGGAACAAAAATGATCAGGCGTTGGACATGGTGAAGAAGACTTTGGACGGCTTGGCTGCGGGCGGTATCCATGATCAGATCGGCGGTGGTTTCGCCCGTTATTCGACCGATGAGAAATGGCTGATTCCGCATTTTGAAAAAATGCTCTATGATCAGGCGATGCTGGCAATCATCTATACAGAAGCCGGTCAAGTTACTGGTGATTCCGCTTATGAAGAAGTGGTGGAAGATATTTTTTCCTACTGTGAACGAGAGCTACTTAGCTCGAATGGCGGTTTCTATTGTTCTCAGGATGCCGACTCGGAAGGCGTAGAAGGCAAATGTTATACTTGGCGGCCGGAAGAGATTTTATCGGTTCTGGGTGAGGATGAAGGCAGACTCTTTTGCATGGCTTACCATATTACTTCTGAAGGCAATTTTGAAGGTAAAAATGTTCCAAATTTGATTGGAACCAATCTGGAGAAACTTGCAGAGAAATGGCGTGTCTCCACTCAGGGGATCCTCGAAAGATTAAAGAGGTCCCGGGAAAAATTGCTTATAGTCCGAAATAGACGAATCCAGCCGGCGAAAGACGACAAAATCCTGACTTCCTGGAATGCGTTGATCATTATCGCGCTTGCCAAGGCGGGAAAATCATTACATAAAGAAAATTATGTTAACTTATCGATGGCTGCATTTCACTTTATAAAAGAATATCTGACTCAAAATGGAAAATTAATGGCACGTTTCCGTGATGATGAAACGCGTTATCAAGGCTATCTGGATGATTATGCATTTTTAATGCTGGCCTGTGAAGCCTTGTATGAAGCGACTCTTGATATTCAGTATTTGACGGAAATGAGAGGTTTGGGGGATGAGATGGTCCGGCAATTCTGGGATCCGGAAAATGGCGGATTCTTCCTTCAAAATAATGAGACGGCCAGGCTAATCTTCCCAACTAAGGAAGCGTACGACAGTGCGATTCCTTCCGGCAATAGTGCTGCTGCTTATGCCATGCTGCGGCTTTCCGAATGGACGGGTGAAAACCAATATGCGGCCTATGCTGACAGAATTTTTTCGGCTTTTTCCGATGAAGTTTTGTCTTATCCGAGTGGCTACACATTCATGCTGTCCGCTTTCCACTATCAAATTTCCGGTCCGCGGGAACTGATCGCACTCCAGGGAGAGAAAGGGGAAAAAGTCGAGAAAAGCATCCGGGAGCTGAACTGCCTCTTTCTGCCTGAGTTTACTGTATTTGCGGGGGATCGAACCGCTCTTGCAAACATCAATAAAAATGTAGGTATCTATTCACCAATCGGCGGCAGGAGTACATATTTCTTATGTGAACAATTTGTCTGCCATCTGCCGGTGACGGAGATCAAAAAATTGAAGAAGCAGCTGTTCAATATGGAATCTTAAACCTAATTTAACAAAGTTGTGTTACTATTAGAGCATTGAGAAAATCCATGACCGGGGGAGAAATAATGGAATTCAAAACAGTGCTTTTTGATTTTGACGGGACAGTGGCTAATACATTGCCTCTGTGCATACATGGCTTTCAGGCTGTTTTCAAGAAGTATGATGATCGTTCGATTGACCCTGAAGGAGTTGTGGCCATGTTCGGCCCGTCGGATGACGGTATGATTATTAAAAATTTTCACCACAAAGAGAATATCGCAAAAGCAATTGAGCTTTATTATCAAATCTATGAAAATGAGCATCAGGATTTTGTAGCGCGTAATTCCGATATACTCAATCTCTTGAATGAATTGAGAAACCGGGAAATAAATGTCGGCGTCATCACGGGCAAGAGCCGTCGGGCTTATCAGATATCTGAAAAAGCGCTGGGTTTCAAGGGCTTATTCGAGAGTGTGGTCACAGGAGATGATGTCGCGATTCCGAAACCGGATCCGAGCGGTATACTCCAGACCTTAAGCAAATTTGATGCTTCAAAGGAAACTTCCATTTATATTGGGGACAGCAATTCGGACATTCTTGCCGGCAAGGCCGCTGGAATTCATACTGCAGCGGTTCAGTGGCTGCCTGTGACTCAATCCAGTTCTTATCCGTCAAATCCTGATTTTTACTGGACTAAAGTAGACGATTTCATGCGGCTGTTGGACTAAAAAATGATTGCCTGCAACACATCAGTTAACACGGGAAATCTTTATTCCGGAATCTCGTCCGGATCAAAGTGATTAAAATCCACATGAATGAATTGATCAATACAATTTATCTGCAGAGCATGCCGGCCATTGACGAGCAATGTCGGAACGCCCTGCGTTTTTGCGTACAATTTTATTATAGCGAACATTCATTCGATATGCTATAATTGTCGCAAGAGAAAAAGACAGTGTCACTGTCTTTACGGTAGACGAAAATTAAAGGAGCTGGAAGGTCCATATGAAAGTACGGCAGTCCATGGATGACCTCCTGAATGAGCTGAAAAAAGATCCGAACATTGTTAACTGGCACACTGTTGCCGAAAAGGAAGCGGTCACCGCCCCCTTTCCGAAGCAACTGGATGAGCGAATTCGCAAAGCTTTGATCAGCCGGGGCATAGATTCGTTGTATGCCCATCAGGCGGACGCCTTTGATGCGGCTATGGCAGGCAAAGATATTGTACTCGTGACGCCGACTGCTTCCGGAAAGACGCTTTGCTATAATCTCCCCGTTCTGCAGACTATTCTTGCTGATCCGGCGTCCCGCGCGCTTTACTTTTTTCCGACTAAGGCGCTGGCACAGGATCAGAAGAATGAGATGGAGGAACTGATTGACGAAATCGGCGCTCCGCTTAAAAGTTATACGTATGATGGTGATACGTCGGGAACGATCAGGCAAACGATACGCCGTGCCGGGCAGATTGTCATGACCAACCCGGACATGCTCCATTCATCGATCCTGCCTCACCATACAAAATGGGTGTCTCTCTTTGAAAATCTTAAATTTATTGTGATCGATGAACTTCATGTCTATCGCGGCGTTTTCGGGAGCCATGTGGGCAATGTTATCCGCCGCCTAGAGCGGATTTGCAGCTATTACGGCAGCCATCCGCAGTTTATCTGCACATCGGCAACAATCAGCAATCCGCGGGAGCATGCTGAAGCGCTTACTGGACGTGTAATGACACTGATTGACCGTAATGGAGCACCAAGCGTACGCAAGCATTTCCTGTTTTACAATCCGCCCGTCGTCAATAAACAGCTTAATGTGCGCGAGGATGAAATGCTTGCGGTTAAAAATATTGCTGCCCGTTTTCTTAAAAGTGGCATCCAGACCATTGTTTTCGCCCGGAGTAAATTGAAGGTGGAACTGCTTGTCAGCCATCTTCAGGAAATTAACAGCGGGCGTGAAGAGCGGGCGAAAATTTGTGCCTATCGCGGCGGCTATCTTCCCATTGAAAGAAGAAGGATTGAGCGGGGACTGAGGAACGGCGAAATCATGGGTGTTGTCAGCACGAACGCGCTTGAACTGGGTGTTGACATCGGCCAGCTGCGCGTCTGTATTATGACCGGCTATCCCGGCAACATGGCCAGCGTCTGGCAGCAGGCGGGGCGTGCAGGCAGACGCACGGGTGACGCGATTATTATCATGGTTGCCTCTTCCAATCCGCTTGACCAGTATATGGCCGGGCACCCGGACTACTTTTTCTCACGAAAACCTGAAGAAGTCCGTGTTAATCCGGATAATCTGATGATATTAATGGACCACATCAAGTGTTCAGCTTATGAATTACCCTTTCCGAAGGGCGAAATATTTGGCGGGCAGCNCTCTTCCGCTTGACCAGTATATGGCCGGGCACCCGGACTACTTTTTCTCACGAAAACCTGAAGAAGTCCGTGTTAATCCGGATAATCTGATGATATTAATGGACCACATCAAGTGTTCAGCTTATGAATTACCCTTTCCGAAGGGCGAAATATTTGGCGGGCAGCCGGTGGATGATTTGTGTGAATTTCTGGCGGATGAAGATGTGTTGCATCGTCAGGCCGGAAAATGGTACTGGATGAATGATGCATTTCCTGCAAATGAGATCAGCCTGCGCTCAGCTGTCCAGGATTCTTTTGCTATTGTGGACATTTCGGATAGAGGACATGCGAAAGTAATTGGCGAGATGGATCGTTTTGGTGCGATGACGATGCTGTATGAAGACGCGATTTATATTCATCAGGGCATTCAATATCATGTCGATCAGTTGGACCTTGAACAGCGGAAAGCTTATATCAGGCGTGTCAATGTGAATTATTATACCGACTCGGATCTGGCTGTACAGATGGATGTCCTTGAGACGGACGGACAGGTACCGCTGGCCGGTTTGAATGCGGACAAGTGTTATGGAGATGTCTCTGTCCGGGCACTTCCGACCGTATTCAAGAAAATCAGGTTTGAAACCTTTGAAAACATCGGGTGGGGGCATATTCATCTTCCGGAAATGGAATTGCAAACGAATGCGGCCTGGATCAGTTTTTCAGAGGAATGGATGGATCGGTTCGGAAAGGACGTGTTCCAGGGTGCATTGGTCGGTCTGAGTCATGTGCTGCGTCACGCCGCATCCCTTTTTGTGATGTGTGATCAGTCGGATTTGTCAGTTGTCGCAAAAATCAAGGCACCTCATAATGAGAAACCAACAGTTTTTATTTACGACAAATATCCGGGTGGCATCGGCCTGAGCAAAAAACTATATGAAGCCATGCCTGCACTTCTTGAAAAAGCAAGAGAAATGGCCGTGTCCTGCGGCTGTGAATCAGGCTGTCCTTCATGCATCGGATTTGTCAATGAAGGCAGGGCGGCAAAGCAGGCATTGCTTCATATTCTGGGAGAAAAAACATCGTGTCATTAAAACAGAAACTTCAGCTGTATAAGAAACAGCTGCATCAGGCGCAGCAAATCGAACGCGGGAATAAAAGTGAAGAAAGGGCGATACACGCAGCTGATGATGAACGGGAGATCAGGCGGGCGGCGAAAGATTTGGATGCTGAAATCTGCCGTTTTGAGGGTCAGTATGTCCTCGTCCATACCGAACAACTTAATGCAACAACATGCGTTGGTCCTTATACGGTCAAAGAACTGTTTCCGGTTGTTGCGGATTGGCAAAAAAAAGTTTCACGCCTGCATCCCCTCTCCGCGTATGGGCTTGAAGCTGAAGACCTGCTTTTCTTTGACACAGAGACGACAGGCCTTTCCGCCGGTGCAGGTGAGATGATTTTTCTGATCGGGCTTGCGCGCGTGACAAGGAGCGGAGTCGAACTGAAACAGTACTTTCTTCCGGGTCCGGGCCATGAAGCAGCATTCTATAATGCCTTTCTGAGCGACAGCCGTTCTCTTAAAAATCTCGTGACTTTTAATGGAAAGGCATTTGACTGGCCAAGAGTGAAGACAAGGTATCAGTTTGTGCGTGACCAGGTCCCCCGTCTGCCGGCTTTCGGGCATTTTGACCTGCTTCATGCTTCACGGCGGTTATGGAAGGAAAGGCTGGACTCAGTCAGGCTTCAGACCGTTGAAAAAGAAATATTGTCCATGGGGAGGACTGACGACATACCCGGGAAAATGGCGCCGTTTCTCTATTTTCAGTTTTTGAAGCATCCTCAGGCAAGCCAGGTCGCCGGAATTATCGAACATAATCGTGAGGATGTCCTGTCACTCATTGCACTTTATATTCATCTTTCAAATAAAGTGCTTGGAAATATTGATTGCGATCCAGCTGAACGTTATGAGATTGCACGCTGGCATCAGCAGATAGGTGATAAAAGGCGCGCAGTCTCGCTTTTTCGGACGGTGGCGGATCAGAACGGTTATTATGGAAATCTTTCAAAGATCCATCTGGCACAGCTCTACAAGAGGGAGGGGCATTACACCCATGCGTTAACATTGATGCAGTCGGCGATCTCCAGTGAAACTGAGCCGGATGACAGCTTGTACATTGAAGCCGCAAAGATTATGGAACATCAATTTAAAGATTATAGAGAAGCAATTCAGTATACCCAGTATGCAATTGATTGTCTGAAAGATAGACGGGACATTACTGAAAGCAGGAGCAGTGAAAAAATAAGGGCGTATCTTAAGCGGTTAAATCGACTGGATCAGAAATTACTTAAAGGAATGGATCCATAATAGTCTGTTTAAACATACTCCTAAAGTGAAATATTTTATGAAAACTCCATTTATTGCCCGGGTAAGCGCATAAATAGTCAAGAGTCGGCAATTATCGCTTTTTTATATAAAATTTGAAAGCGAATTCGACAAAATTTTCACTAAAAATGCTTATCAAAAGAACTTGTTGATTTCCCCTTAGTGGTGGGGAGAAACAGGAGTGGTGTGCAGGTGGCAGATCAGGAAGTTATGCTTGTCACGGGTTACAAACCCAATGAACTGGGTATCTTCTCAGCGGACCATCCGGGAATTCGGGTAATCCGTTATTGTCTGAAAACGCAGATCAAAGATCTTGCAGGCTCCGGAACAAAATGGATTGTAATCAGCGGGCAGCCCGGTGTCGAACTCTGGGCCGGGGAAACCTGCTTGGAGCTGAAAACAGATTTCCCGGATCTGAAGTTGGCCGTTCTTGTTCCGTTCATCGGGCAGGAGGAGCGTTTCAGGGACTGGGTGAAAACACAGTACAATCACGTGCTTGAAGCTGCAGATTTTACCGGAGCGATCAGTAACCGGCCCTATGAAAGTCCCGGGCAGCTCCGACAGAAAAATGAATTTTTGGTGTCAAAAACTGACGGTATGGTCATCTTATATGATGAAGAGACACCAGGATCCCCTCAGTACTATTTGTCTGCAGCTCGAAAAAGGGCCCGGCATGAGCTCTATCCAATTACGGCTATCGATCGTTATGATATTGATTTTGCGTCGGAAGAATTAAAACAGCAAAATCCCGAATACTGGATGTAGAAGTAATTGACAAGATAAGCTAAATTTGAAAAAATAAAAAAAGATATTATCCGGGGTGATGATGGACATGGCGGAACAGAAAACAGTCAGATTGACAAAGAATGATATTCTCCATAAAGAATTTAAAACTTCATTTCACGGCTATCAGCCTGAAGAGGTTGACCAGTTCCTTGATATTGTGATCAGTGATTATGATGTATTTTATGCGGAAATACTACGGCTCCGCGAGGAAAATAAACGTCTGAAAAGTGAACAGCAGGCGGCCGGAAGCGAGGAACCAAAACGTCAGGACTACGCCGACAATCTGGGGCAGACAAATTACGATATTCTCAAACGTCTTTCCAACTTGGAAAAACACGTTTTTGGCAGTCGTCTGGGTGAATGAATTTTTTTGCCCGGCAGGGTTGATTCTTTTAAAAAAATGGATTATAATCTGTATCTGTGACATTGTTCGTGTTCGGGTGATCGCTGTATTCCTTTGAGAATATAGAGGAAAGTCCATGCTCGCACGGTCTGTGATGACCGTAGTGTTCGTGCCTGGCCAAGTCATAAGCCAGGGTAGTCCGGAGTGATCTGGGTTAACGGCAGAAGAACGGCCTGTGTCCCTTGTGGGATATGGCTCAGTATTCTTGAAAGTGCCATAGTGACGATGTCTTTCGGAAACGAAAGAAGTGGAACGCGGTAAACCCCTCGAGCGGGAAACTCAAACTTGGTAGAGGAACCCTTTGGAAGGAATCAAACGGAAAAAGGGACAGAATTTTATCTGTAGATAGATGATTGCCGCTTTTGTACGAGGAGCTTTTGCTCTGTTTGAGTACGAAAGTACAGAACATGGCTTACAGAACATGAATGATGCATTTTTCAGAAGAAAAGCCCTTTTGTTAGGGCTTTTTTTTATTAATTTGAACCGATAATGTTGAATAACGGGAAACTGTTCAAATCGGCCGACGTCTCCGCTTGGGTTTATGCTTTGCACGATCGGAAATTCCGATTGAGAAACAAGGCCGGAGGTTAAAAAGACACTCTGATCGGCCGATTACATAGCGAGAGAATCGCTCAGGAGGGAAAGGGTATGGCAAATCAGCTGGATCTGATCGTCACAACAGCTATGGGGCTTGAAAGTGTTGCTGCAGAAGAGTTAAAAAAGCTCGGATATGACCGCCTGACTGTGGAAAACGGAAAAATAACTTTTTCAGCGCAACCCGTTGATATATGCCGGACGAATCTATGGATGCGGACTGCTGACCGGATACGGTTAAAAGTCGGGGAATTCAAAGCATTAACTTTTGACAGCCTGTTTGAACAGACAAAAGCGTTGCCTTGGGCAGATTTTTTACCGGAGAATGCCAACTTTCCGGTGACCGGGAAATCGCATAAATCCGTTCTCCATAGTGTCCCGGACTGTCAGGCTATTGTCAAAAAAGCAATTGTCGAGAGCATGAAAAAGCATTATCACAAAGAATGGTTCACGGAAGACGGACCGCAATATAAAATCCAGATTGCTTTAAACAAGGATATCGCAGCGCTCTCGATTGATACAAGCGGTGATGGCCTGCATAAGCGCGGATACCGGCAACTGCACAATATCGCTCCCTTGAAAGAGACGTTGGCGAGTGCCATGATTCTCTTAAGCAGATGGACACCTGATCGCCCATTTGTGGATCCCTTCTGCGGATCGG
The DNA here is from genome assembly GCF_002802965.1 of Sporolactobacillus pectinivorans. Classification (NCBI taxonomy): domain Bacteria; kingdom Bacillati; phylum Bacillota; class Bacilli; order Caryophanales; family Sporolactobacillaceae; genus Sporolactobacillus; species Sporolactobacillus pectinivorans. The sequence continues at coordinate 2,191,563 of NZ_NXGA01000001.1, forward strand.
GAACGCTTCCCATTGAAGCGGCCATGATCGGCCAGAATATTGCGCCTGGTTTTAATCGCTCCTTTGTCTCCGAAAATTGGCCGCTTTTTCAGGACGGTGAATGGAACAGGGCGCGTGAAGAGGCGGATAATCTGGCCAACTATGATCAGCAGTTGAATATTATGGGAAGTGATATTGACCATAAAATGATTGAGCTTTCGGAGCATAACGCACTTGAAGCGGGATTCAGCGGCCTGATCACTTTCAAACAGATGCAGGTTGCGGATTTTACATCAAAACAGGAGTCGGGATGCATGATCGGCAATCCTCCTTACGGTGAGAGAATGGGGGATTTGAAACAGATTGAAGGTATCAGCCGGGATCTGGGACAGCTCTTCAAAAAATATGAAACCTGGTCCTTTTATTTCATCTCTTCTTTTGAAGACTTTGAATCCTTTTTCGGAAGAAAAGCGACAAAAAAAAGGAAATTGTATAATGGTCGTATCCGGACCGATTATTATCAATATTTTGGCCGGAAATACCCAATAAGACAGGAAACTGAATCCTGATTCTGTTTTGTTTCTCCAAACCGGCTGTTTCTTTGACTGCGGCGGGGAATCTAATCAAAATTATTTTTGACTTTTCAATGCAGGAAATCTTCGCCATGAAATTGAAAATAGACAAAGCAGTGATTTTACGCTAAATTTAATAATCAATGATTCTTTATTTGAAAAGAGTGATATCTATGTCAATTGATGAAACAGTAAGATCTTATGAGCAATATGTGAAGAAGATTATGGATTTCAACGAGGCCATTACTTTGGCTGAATGGGATATGAGAACCGGGGCGCCGAAAAAGGGTATCTCACAGCGGTCTGAGGTGGTTGGTACGCTGTCGGACGAAGTGTTCAGGCGATCTGTATCTGATGAGATGAAGGGCTATCTCGACGCCTTAACAGAGCCTTCAGTTCAGAAATCTCTTAGTCTGGTCACAAAACGAATGATTGAAAAATCGAAAAAGACATATGATCATTATGTCAATATTCCGGCGGAAGAAAATAAAGCCTACGTCATTCTCCAGTCTGAAGCGCAGAGCGTCTGGGAAGAGGCAAAGGCCAAAAGCGATTTTTCTCTTCTTGAACCTTATCTGGAAAAAATGGTAGCATTTAAGCGTAAATTTATCAGCTACTGGGGCGTGCATGCGAATAAGTATGATGCGCTGCTTGATTTATATGAACCGGGTCTGACTGTTGAAACGATTGATCGCGTATTCGATAAATTGCGTCAGGGAATTATTCCGCTGGTCGATGCAGTCTCCGCTTCAAAAGATCAGCCTGAGAGTGATTTTCTGCACGTGCACTTTCCGGTCGATAAGCAGAAGGCTTTCTGCCTGCACCTTCTGCGCGAAAATGGATATGATTTTGAGGCGGGGCGTCTTGATGAGACGGAGCATCCGTTTGAAATTACACTGAATCCGGGCGACGTCCGGGTGACAACAAATTTTCAGGAAAATGATTTTATGTCGACAGTGCTCGGAACGATTCATGAGGGCGGACACGCGCTCTATGAGCAGCACATATCCCGCGATCTGGTCGGGACCCCGCTTTGTGAGGGAACTTCGATGGGTATTCATGAATCGCAGTCTTTATTCTTTGAGAACTTTATCGGGCGCAGCAAAGCGTATTGGGGCCTGCATTATGACGAATTGAAACGCTATGCCAGCGGACAGTTTGACGATGTGACACTTGAAGACTTTTATCGGGCCATCAATGTCTCGCGTCCCTCACTGATCCGGACACTTGCAGATGAATTGACTTATCCGCTACATATCATGGTTCGTTATGATATTGAAAAAGGGCTTTTTGATGGGGATCTGGAAGTGAAGGATCTTCCGGGCGTCTGGAATGAAAAAATGAAACAATACCTCGGTATTGTTCCTGAAACAGACCGCGAAGGTGTTTTACAGGATATTCACTGGCCGGGCGGTGATTTCGGGTACTTCCCTTCATACGCACTTGGTTATGTTTATGCGGCACAGTTTAAGCATGCGATGCTGCACGACCTTCCTGACTTTGATGCCCGCGTGCGCGGGGGCAGCCTTTCGGCAATCACAGGCTGGCTGAGCGAGCACATTCACAAGTTTGGCAGCCTGAAAAAGCCGCTTGAAATACTGAATGATGCAACCGGAGAAGGACCTAATCCGGAGTATCTGATCCATTATCTGACTGAAAAATACAGTGATATTTATCGTCTTTAATCAGAATCCACGTCACTTAGAAATTAATGACGTGGCTCAGACTGTTTCGGAAGAGACAAAAGATAATGTACCGATCACCGCAGACCCTGGCGACAGGTGTTGAAAGGGGTTTTTTATTTGGCGAAAGAAGTAACGGCTTATAATGATGATACAATTCAAATACTGGAAGGGCTGGAAGCTGTAAGGAAAAGACCGGGCATGTACATCGGCTCAACCGATGCAAGGGGGCTTCATCATCTGGTTTATGAAATTGTTGACAACGGGATCGACGAGGCTCTGGCCGGTTATGGCAACAAAATCCTTGTGACCATCCACAAAGATGGGAGTGTCAGCGTGCGCGATTTTGGTCGCGGTATGCCGACCGGAATTCATCGGACAGGAAAACCGACTGTTGAAGTGATTTTCACGGTATTGCATGCAGGTGGCAAATTCGGCCAGACCGGCGGGTATAAGACGAGCGGCGGACTTCACGGTGTTGGTTCATCGGTAGTTAACGCATTATCTGAGTGGCTGGAAGTGACGATCTGGCGTGACGGCTCAATTTTCAGGCAGCGGTTCGAGCATGGGGGCCATCCCGTGACAACGCTGGAGAAAATAGGCACGTCTAAAGAAACAGGGTCCTTGATTCACTTTAAACCGGACGCTTCGATTTTCAGCACAACTTCCTTTCAATTTGATGTCCTCAGTGAGCGTCTGCGTGAATCTGCTTTCCTGCAAAAAGGGATGAAAATTGTCCTGACGGATGAACGTTCCGATAAAAAGGAAGTTTATCAGTATGATGAAGGCATTAAAGCATTTGTTGCCTATCTGAATGAGGACAAAGATGTGCTGCACCCGGTCGTTGCTTTCGAAGGCAAAGCCAACGAAATGGAAGTTGACGTGGCTTTTCAGTATAATGACGGCTATTCGGAAAGCTTGATCTCATTTGTTAATAATGTCCGCACAAAAGACGGCGGAACACATGAATCCGGTTTTCGAACTGCACTGACACGTGTTTTCAATGATTATGCGAGAAAATCCGGTTTGCTGAAGGAGAAAGAAAAAAATCTGGAAGGCAGCGACATCCGTGAGGGATTTATGGGTATCGTGTCGGTGCGCATTCCTGAGCACTTGCTTCAATTCGAAGGCCAAACCAAGGAAAAGCTGGGCACGAGTGAGGCACGCTCCGCCGTTGACACTGTTGTCTCAGAACAGCTTTCCTATTTTCTGGAGGAAAATCCGCAAACCAGCGAAATGCTGATCAGAAAATCCATAAAGGCGCGTCAAGCACGGCTTGCCGCACGCAAAGCGCGTGAAGATGCCCGAAACGGAAAGAAAACCCGACGGAAGGAAACGTTGCTCAGCGGTAAACTAACGCCAGCGTCTTCGAAAAACGCCGACCGGAATGAACTGTATCTGGTCGAAGGCGATTCTGCCGGAGGTTCCGCGAAGCAGGGAAGGGACCGCAAATTTCAGGCTGTACTTCCCTTGCGCGGGAAGGTGATCAATACTCAGAAGGCAAGGCTGGAAGATATATTAAAGAATGAAGAAATCAATACGCTGATTTATGCCATCGGTGCGGGAGTCGGAGCCGATTTTTCGATAAAAGACAGCAATTATGACAAAATCGTGATCATGACCGATGCCGATAATGACGGCGCGCACATTCAGGTCCTTTTGCTGACCTTTTTCTATCGCTACATGCGACCGCTGATCGAAGCAGGCAAAGTCTATATTGCCCTTCCGCCGCTTTACAAGGTCAGCAAGGGCACCGGAAAGAAAGAGGTGCTTGAATATGCATGGGATGACAATGGTCTGAAAGAGGCGATCAAGCACATCGGCAAGGGCTATGCAATTCAGCGCTATAAAGGGCTAGGCGAGATGAATGCTGATCAGCTCTGGGATACGACAATGAATCCGGATTTGCGCACACTGATCCGGGTTAGAATTGATGATCAGACCTTTGCGGAACGGCGCGTAACGACACTGATGGGGGATAAAGTCGAGCCGCGCCGCAAATGGATTGAGTCCCATGTCGCGTTCGGTCTTGATGAAGAAACAAACATTCTGGAGAACGAAAACCTGACTGTCGTGAAAGGTGCTGAATAAAGAACATGAACCGAGAAAAGCTGCTGGACCTGCCGCTGGAAGAAGTGATTGGCGACCGTTTCGGTATTTACAGCAAATATATCATTCAGGAGCGTGCGCTTCCCGATGTCCGAGACGGGCTTAAGCCTGTTCAGAGACGTATTCTCTATGCAATGTTCCGTGATGGAAATACGAGTGACAAACCCTTCCGTAAATCGGCAAAAACAGTGGGCAATGTCATTGGCAATTATCATCCTCACGGTGATTCTTCCGTATATGAAGCCATGGTGCGCATGAGCCAGGAGTGGAAGGTCAGAATGCCTCTGATCGAAATGCATGGGAATAATGGCAGCCTCGACGGCGATCCGCCTGCCGCCATGCGATATACTGAAGCGCGCCTGTCAAAAATATCCGCAGAGCTGCTCAGAGACCTTGATGCTAAAACAGTAGAATTTGTGTCTAATTTTGACGATACGCTTGAAGAACCGATTGTGCTCCCCTCTAAATTCCCAAATTTGCTCGTTAACGGGTCAACAGGTATTTCAGCCGGCTATGCGACAGAAATACCTCCCCACTCACTTGCAGAAATCATTGATGCGACGATCATGTTGATGGAACGACCTCAGTGCACCATAGATGATCTGATGACTGCTGTAAAAGGCCCGGATTTTCCGTCAGGTGGCATTGTTCAGGGGATTGATGGCATCAGGAAGGCCTATAGGACAGGCAGGGGAAAGATCATGCTCAGAGCACGCACAGAAGTCGAGTCCTTGCGCACCGGGCGTCAGCAGATCGTTATTACTGAACTTCCCTATGAAGTAAATAAAGCGCTGCTGGTTAAAAAAATGGACGAACTGCGCCTGGATCATAAGGTTGAAGGCGTCGCTGAAGTGCGAGATGAGACGGACCGGACCGGTATGAGAGTTGTCGTCGAATTAAAAAAAGAGGCGGATTCTCAAGGGATACTGAATTACTATTTCAAAAACACGGACCTCCAGGTTTCTTACAACTTCAATATGGTGGCCATTGATCATAAAGCGCCACGCCAGCTTGGACTGAAAGAAATTCTGGAAGCTTACGTTGAGCATCAGAAAAATGTTGTCACCCGGCGATCGCAGTTTGAGCTGCAGAAGAGTAAGGAACGTCAGCATATCGTCCAGGGACTGATCAAAGCCGTTTCCATTCTCGACGATGTGATTCGTGTGATCCGCGCGTCAAAGGATAAGAAAAATGCGAAAGAAAATCTTTCCAGTTCATTCGGTTTCAGTGAGCTGCAGGCCGAAGCTATCGTCAACCTGCAGCTGTACCGGCTGACCAATACCGATATTCTCACATTGAGAAAAGAAGAGGAAGAACTTGTTCAGACGATCAACCGTCTGCAGGGCATCCTCAGTTCGGAGAAGAAACTAATTTCAGTAATTAAGAAAGAACTGATTGAAATTAGGACCAAGTATGCCGATGCCCGGCGGACAACCATTGAAGATGAGATCGAAGAAATAAAGATCGGGCTTGAAGTCATGGTTGCTTCAGAAGATGTCATGGTTTCATTAACCAAACATGGTTACATTAAACGTTCAAGTCTGAGATCTTTTGCTGCCAGCAGCGATGACGGGGTCGCCATGAAAGATACAGATCACGTCCTGTACCAGAAACAGATGAACACAACGGATACGCTGCTTGTCGTTACGAACTTGGGACGTTATTTGTACCTTCCCGTTCACGAGATTCCGGATAAACGCTGGAAAGATCTTGGCCAGCATGTCACCAGTATGGTCCAGGTTGAGACGGATGAGCAGGTAATTGCAGCCCTTCCGGTTTCTGATTTTGGTACGGAAAATCAGTTCGCTGTCTTCATCACGAAGATGGGCATGGTGAAACGGACAGCACTTTCTGAATATAAAGCCCAGCGCTATTCAAAACCGCTGACGGCGTTGAAACTGAAAAAAAGTGATGCGTGCATCAATGCATTTTTGACTGATGGGACGATGGATATTCTTATTGCCACCCGTTTTGGCTATGGGCTTCGTTTTGCAGAAGAAGACGCCGGAATGGTTGGCCTCAGAGCGGCCGGAGTCAAAGCGGTTCTACTAAAGACGGATGACTGGGTTGCGGGCGGACTGGCCTTTCCTAATGAGGCATCTTCAGATGATTTACTGATTGTGACTGATCGCGGTTCGGTCAAAAAGATGTCGGTTGAAAGGCAGCTTGAGCGGAGTGCACGCGCCCGCAGAGGGCTGACGATGCTTCGTGAACTGAAAAGCAAACCGCATCGAATTGCCGGCATTGAACTGATCAATGAACAGGATAGAGTCTGGCTGGCAACGGAAAAAGGGAAAGTCGTCCCAGTAGACCCGTTTAACGTCCGAATTTCTGACAGATATAATAATGGATCCTTTGTAGTGGATCAGGAAGAAGATGGAGACGTTATAGAAATTTGGAAAACCCCAGGGATTTCGGATACTGATGAGGTCGATTAACTTTTGCTGGGTCGGTTAGCCTTATTTTCTGTTTTTCGAATAAAGAGTTGGAAATAAATCATGGTCAGACTTAATACGAGTAAGTAGATGGGGATGGAGAAGAAAATCCGGTATCCCCGTCTGTAATGATAGACACCGGCATGCCACGCCAGTGCTTCAGCGGTGATAGAAAAGATAGTCCAAACCAGTAAATAGAAGAAATATGTGGATTTACTTTTTCTGAGTAAAGTGTAGCCATAGATAAAAAGATAGGCAAATGGTCCATACATGATGTAGGAAAGAACATCCCAGATGTCGATTTTGTTTGAATCGTTGACGTCATAATAATCAAGGGGTTCAACACACATTGTATGATCAAAAAAAACGACGAAATAGATGCCGATAAAAAGAGTAAGCACAGTCTGGGCCCGGGTGAACTTTTTGGGCAGAAAAAAAATCAAACTGTATGCGGTGATGCCGGTTACGATAATGAACCATTCGTTTAGGCTTAAAAATTGATCATAGGTTCTCATCGGTGCCTCCGGAGTTCATATGCACTCTTTTTTTCCATGCCTCTGATTAACTGAAAGCTTTTTATCAGGCATGAAATCAGAAACAAGTATACTACTTCAAAAAAAATCAAAAATGGAACATGGGTGACTGTTGTATATTTTTCTTCCAACGAAATAAAAAAAGTGACAGTAATGATGAATAACAGGGCCGCGCTGACGTGTTGATAAAACCTGGTATTTTGAATCAGGTTGGCGTAAATGATTGTCAGCAACGGAAAAATACAATTTCGGTTGATCAGAAAAGCAAAAAACTGAGCGAGGCTTAGTTTAAATCCTGGTACACCATAATAAGCTTTATGGGCCGGGAAATAGATGGCCAGCGTGATTGCGATGGAGCTCGTAAGAAATAAGAAAAGCATTTCTTCCTTTGATAATTTTCTCGGTATGAGGATGAGAAAATTGATAGCAAACCATAGGAGGCAAAGGTTTGTCGCAAGTATCATCATCGATTTCCTCTTCCCTTTTTTATAGTTCGTTGATATTTTGCTCTTTTTTTGCTGAATTTAATCTTGTCACGCTTAACGATCCGCTTTTCAGGTGCTTTTCAGATTTTCCTGTTAACTTAGGGTTTGGGACTTGTTCATCAAGAACAGAAGGTGATTTTGTGATAACAAAACGGCTCTGGTGACGAAATGTTTCGACGGTCGGCCGGTTAAAAATTTACGGGAGATGGCGGAAAAACTGACAAGATCTATCCGTCGTGTAAAGATATCCATATTGTCTGTTGCCAAGGCCGCGACGCTCGAAACGATATGAAGCGCACGCTCTTGGAAATTCTTCCGTCGATTCATGGAAAAGGCGGAGGAAATACTTCTTTGGCACAGGGTGATCAGAACTCTCGGCGGACAGGTACTGAAATTATTGAGAACTGCAGTATTGCGCCTGCTTAATCGATGTGAAACTGCACGAATTATTTCTGATAGGGCGTTAAAATTGTGCATTGATTCACTGTTTTTGCGGCGTAAGCCATAATGAATAAATGATTCGGAGGGGTCAGATTGTCAGAAACTCAGGAACTGTATGATATAACTATTATCGGCGGCGGTCCGACCGGGCTTTTTGCTGCTTTTTATGCCGGATTACGGCAAATGAAAGTAAAAATTATTGAGAGTCTTCCTCAACTCGGAGGTCAGCTTGGCACGCTTTATCCGGAAAAAGATATATTTGACGTTGCCGGTTTTCCAAAGATAAAGGCTAAAGACTTGGTCAAGAACCTCGTGCAACAGGCGGCACAATTTGATCCGGAGATTATTCTTGATGAAAAGGTACAAACACTTGAACGTCAGGATGATGGGACTTTTAAGATCACTGCGGAATCAGGAAATAGCCACCGTACAAGAACGGTGATCGTTACGGCCGGGGTCGGAGCTTTTTCTCCGCGACCGCTGAAAATTGAAGGCGCGGAAACCTACGAAAATAAAAACCTGCACTATTATGTTGACGATGTCCAAAAATTCGCGGGTAAGAAAGTTGCCATACTTGGTGGCGGCGATTCTGCAGTCGACTGGGCAAACACGCTTGAGCCAATAGCCAGAGATGTTATGATTGTCCACCGCCGCGATCAATTCCGAGCTCATGAAAAAAGTGTAGAACAAATGAACCGGTCACGCGTTCGGATTTTCACACCGTATACGGCAAAAGAAATTATTGGAAACGGGGACAGAATTGAAAAATTGGTTGTTGAGGAAGTCAAGGGCAATCGGCTTGAAATTTTGCCGCTTGACGATCTGATCGTCAACTACGGCTTTGTATCGGCGCTTGGCCCGATCAAAGACTGGAACTTTGAATTTGATAAAAATGCTATTGTTGTCAATACAAAAATGGAGACGAGCGTACCTGGTATCTATGCTGCCGGTGATATTGCTTCATATCCAGGAAAAATAAAACTGATTGCCACCGGATTTGGCGAAGCGCCGACTGCAGTCAATAACGCAAAACACTTTATCGATCCTGATTCCAGGACGCAGCCGATGCACAGCTCAAGTTCCGGAGAACTTTTTTCCAAATAAACAACCGATGGATAAGTGAATAAGTCGAATAGTCGATTATGCCCGGTGTCTGAACGATGCCGGGCATTGAGATTTGATGTCGTTTTTTTTAACTGGTTCACTTATAATTAATCGTATCAAAGAACAGGCGGAGACGATGGGATGATTATAAAGAGTTTCAATCGGCTGGATGAGGGAACGCTCATCCAGATTCGCAGCCTAGAACAGGCAGTGATGAAACAGGATGGCGAAAGGAATGAAGTATACCTTGATGCCTCACTGCATTTTAACAATGCGATCAAGCATACGTTTATTGCTTATGAAAAAGACCAGCCAATAAGCGTTCTGCACCTGTTTCTGCCCACTTCGCGAGAAGCCGAACTCTGTGCTATGACACTGCCCGACTATCGGGGGCGTGGATACTTTTCAGCACTGCTGCTTTGTGCCGGGAAAGAATTGTCGAAGTACGGAATCCCGGATATTTTGTTTGTCGCAGATCATCGCGACTCAAATAAAAGCCTGACGGACCATCTGGGTGCAAACTATGATTTTTCGGAGTATGCCATGGCGCTTGAAAAAAACAGTTGGCATGATCAGTCGCAGGACAATGGAATTAGATTAATAAAAACAAAATTTGGTGATCTCGATACGTTGACGGATATCAGTAGGGCGATTTTTGGCGAAAGCGAGGAGGACGCGCGCAGCAGGATTGAAAAATCATTGCTTGCCAGGACACGGGAAGGTTTTGCTGCGAATTTGAGCGGAAAGTTGATTGGCATGTGTTATGTTGACTATGAAGAAAGAGACCCAAGTGTTTTTGGCTTTGGGGTTCTGCCTGAGTTTCAGGGAAAAGGATACGGGCGGCGCTTTTTATCCCTCATCATCAGGCATCTCTTCGTCAGAGGTGCTGTTCGAGTAAAATTAGAGGTAGAAAGTAAAAATAATCGCGCACTAAACCTGTATCGAAGTATCGGCTTCGCTGTTTCATCAGGTTACGATTATTATCGGATGGCTGTAAAACATATTTACAACGGTTAAGGGGATCTGTTTATGTGTGAAAATGATTCAAGAGAGCGATGGGAAAATGTACTCATGACTGCAATGGCGCTGATTGATCAGGCAAAAGTCCCCTACACGCTGACAGGGAAAAGTGCTCTGGTCCTCCAGGGTGTTAAAATTCCTGATTCGGAAAATCAAACGATACAGATTTTAATTCAATGGGACGCGATAGAAAGTCTGTATCGGCTTTTTTTGCCTTACGAACCGGCTCCTGTAAAAAAGGACCTGAGAAAAACTTGGTTCGCACTGACCATTGATCATTTTCAGATGGAAATCGTCGGTTTTTTTGGCACGGTAATCCGTACGGATCCGGATCGGTTGCAGATAAAATGTGGAACAGAAATGGTCTTTGTCAAGTCCCTTTATTATTTTTTAAGACGGTTGCAGGCGGATGATCCTTTATATCTGACGGTCAAAGACTATCTCCATCAAATGCAAAGTTCGGATGCCATTCAAAATGAAAAAGCCTGGAATGAAGATGCTTTTCAGGCATGGATCAGCCGGTTTGGGACCCCTGAACAGGCTGCTGCGAAAATACGGCATGATCCGGTCGGGCGGCTGGCTCAGCTTGCCCCTTATTTTCGCGTAGTAAAAGGGAAAAAGATCATCAATCTGCTCGGTTCACATGGGGGAAAAGCCCTGGCTCTTTCTTTGCTTGGGGCGGATGTAACGGTTGTCGATATATCAGAAGAAAATGCTGCGTATGCCCAAAGAACGGCGGCTGCGCTGGGTACTCCGCTCAATTATATTGTTTCAGATGTTCTGCGCCTTCCGAAAAACATAAGAACGTCGGGTTATGATGTTGTTCTCATGGAATTGGGCATTTTGCATTACTTTATTGATCTTGACCCGCTTGCGAAGTTAGTCTTCCAATTGCTTAAAGACGGCGGGCAGCTGGTTCTTCAGGAATTTCATCCGGTTTCCACGAAACTGGTCACGACACGCGGAAAAAAGCAAATCGTTTTTGGCAATTATTTTGATCAGACGTTGAAAGAACGGGAAGTCGCATACGGAAAGCATTTATCTTCCAGAGATCAATCAGAAGCTTTAAATTATAAAGTATTCCTGAGAGAATGGACACTGGGAGAGATTGTCACTTCATTCGCCCGTTCGGGGCTGCGCGTGGACAGGCTGGATGAACTGCCCAATACGAAAAACAGTGATATCGGTCTTCCAAAACTGTTTACGCTTGTCTGCTCAAAATGAAAATTAAAAGCACTGAGCTACTTTGGCCGCTCAGTGCCCAAGAACATACAGTTTAGTCAAAATGGCGATTCCCGGCGAAATTTTATTTTTCTGGATTATAGAGTAAAATGATTGGTTAATCGGCTTGCTGTGATTCTTGAACAGCCTGATTTTTATCAAAATTTTTGAAATAGCGCTCAAGTTCTTCAAGCGAGTGTCCATTTGTTTCCGGTAAAAACTTTCCGACAAAGGCCAGCGCGCCCAGTCCGCAGACAAAAAAGACAAAGAATGTCGTAGAGAGGCCGATCCAATTAAGTAAAACAGGGAAAATCAATCCAATCAGAAAGTTCGTGATCCAGAGACAAAAAACAGTGACCCCCATTCCGAGGCCGCGCAGCCTGAGCGGGAAAATTTCCGAAAGCATCAACCAGGTAACCGGGGAAATGGCACCTTGCTGAAATGCGAGAAAGGTCACTGTCATGCCGAGGACAAGGAATGGGAGCAGGGCAGTGCCATGCAATGTGAGGGAAAAAATTCCGATCAGCAGAAGTGACAAGCTTGTTCCTGTGAGACCGACAAGCAACGTTGGGCGATGATTTACTTTGCCAAGAAGCCACATCCCGAAAAGCGTTGCAAGCACAGAGATAATGCCGTTGGCAATATTGGCAATGAGAGCGACCTGCGCTTGAAATCCAGCTTCCTGAAGAATGTGGGTGCCATAGTACATAATGGAATTTACACCGGTAATTTGTTGAACAACAGCAATACCAATACCAAGTAAAACGATTCTCCGGATCCAGCCAACGTTCAGATCTTTGAAACCGGCTTTGTTTATTTTACTCTCTTTTTCGATCGATTTTTTAATGGTAATGAGTTCCAGATTCGCCCGCTTTTGCCTCCGAATCAGATGAAGGACATGCAACGCACTTTTCAGTTTGCCTTTCGATGCATACCATCTTGGACTTTCCGGAACGATCAGCATGCCGATCCAAAGGAAGACTGCCGGCAAAGTCGCCAGCACAAGCATATAGCGCCATATATGCCCGGCACCGCCGGTATAACTTGCAATCATCGCATTGAAAGTATAGGCGAGCAGCTGTCCGCTGACGATCATCAGTTCGTTCTGCGTTACAATCTGTCCGCGTTTTTCAGCCGGTGACACTTCTGCCAGATAGGTGGGGACGGTTACTGAAGCCCCGCCCACGGCAAGCCCCAGCAAAAAGCGGAAAAAAATCATGAGCTCAGCGTTAGGAGCTAATGAGCAACCTAAAGTCGTGGCCAGAAAAATGATGGCCAGATACATAATGACTTTCCGGCGCCCTTTCATATCTGCCAGTTTTCCGCTGAATACAGCTCCAAAAGCAGCTCCAAACAGCAGTGAACTGGCAACCAGCCCTTCAGTGAAAGCATTGAGGTTGAGCTGATCCGGACGTGACATAAAAGGCAGTGCACCATTGATCACGCCTGTGTCATAGCCGAACAAAAGTCCTCCGAAGGTAGATACTAAAGCTATCAGTTTTAAAAATCTTTTATGTTTGTTTGAATTCGGTGTCTTAAAGTTTCGGTCGGTATCATAGTCTGTTTGAATCGGATTATTGATACTGATAATGAATCCCTCCTTGTCTAAAAAACATTTTACCGAAGCAATGACAAATCACATGTTTGGGTTAGAAAAAGCTGTGGCAATAAATATTGAGAAGATCAACGGAAAAACAGGGTTGTGCGAAAATGAGTACGTGGGAATAGAAATTGAAAATCAGTGCTAACATTGAAGATAGCTGATCAACCGAAAACCACAAGAGCAAAGTTGATTTTTGAGATTGTGATTAGTTTAGCATTAAACTGATATTAAGTCAAAGAAGGTGAAATAATTTGAAAAAACTTTCAATGGGAAACAGGTCAGGAAAAGCACAAAATAGAAGCCAACAACTTTGGCTTTTTCTGTCCCGAACCTATCATCTTCAGTTGCATTCCTTTGGGGTTTTTCTGAAAAAATGGAATCTTACTGTTCCTCAATATGAAGTGCTGAAACGGATTGCGGAACAGAAAAGGATTTCACAAAAAGATCTCGCTGAAAAATTGCTTGTTTCTAAAGGAAATGTCACACAACTTATTACTAAAATGGAAAATTCGGGATATATTTATCGTGAACGGGAGTGGAAGACAAAATATTTATCTTTGACAGAAAAGGGGCTTGCACTTTATCAAAATTTACTGCCGGAGCAAGAAGATTTTTTTACACTTAGAATTCAAAGTTTAACAAAGAAAGAACAGAAGCAACTGATTAAGCTACTGAAGAAATTATACGATGAAGAGCCACATCCCGAAAGCTAAGCGAAATTCACGGGTTAGAAAAAGGCCCCGGAAAGCAGGGACCGTTTTTTTATAATCAATTAATCAAACGTTTGTTTAATTGATTTGTTTGCTTACACTACCCCGACAAAAGTTCTGTCAGCCGTATTAAGTACAAGTTTTTTAGTTCTTTGCATCTATCATTCAGCGTTGTCATTTGAACAGCGTTTACGATCACAACGGTTTTTTCCATAGTTTTCTGATCGGTACCTGTCCATTCAGTTCATCCTCAATAATCGGAATCCCATGCATTGAAATCTTCTCATACCTTCAAACTTCTTGATTAGTTTTGAAATATCTTTGTTGATCATTTGTATTTGGCACGACCTAAGTCATTTATTTCTTGGAAGAATACACTTAGATCTACACATCACTATTTTGAATTGCCGGGGTTTTTAAGTTCCCTGGATTAAACTTTGCGGGTGGGGAATGCCCGGCCGAAACTATGCTACTGGCACGAAGCGGCCACTCTGTGACAAAAATTATGCGCTGCTCGTCATTTATACATAAACCAATCGTTTTAATGGATATTTTTTCAAGCAGCAGCCTCATCCAGGTCAAAAGCAGCTGCTTTAACACGGGAAAAATGATTCAGATTCATTCTACCCCGCGGTTATTGCTTAAATAATTGCATTATCGTCGCTTTTTGAGGCGCCGTTGTCGAATATACGTATAATATAGTACAAAATATGTTTATAAACTATTCATATAATGCTTTATTTATACGTATATGTCGTGTATATTTATGTGTATAAACTAAATAGTCCGCAGATTACTTCAAAACGAGGGAGGAATTTCAGTGCCAAATAAGACAATCTATGTACCTGACTCTGACCTTCAAGTTTTTGATCACGCACAGGATGTGTCCGGAAAAAACTTATCTGCTACGATCGTTCAGGCATTGAGATACTTTATCAAAATCGGTGAGGGCAAGGGCTTTGAATACGTGGAAATATCGGAAGGCGAAAGAGGATTTTACAAACGGAAGAGATTTATTGGCAGGGAACTGGCTTCGGCGTGTGTAACGGATGATCAGTCATCGCTTACTACCAGCTATACTGTCTATGAGACAGTGCATGGCCGTTTTGCAGTGCTTATTTCGGAGGAGAAAAAAATTCCTCTAGAACAGTCTTTAGAGCGTGAACTCGAAAGAAGGATCATGGAAAGGATTACTGGGGACTATAAAAACAGTTTTCAATATGGCAAGGAGGAGGAAGTGCCCGATGTGCGCCGGCTTGAAGTCTATAATTCGCTTGATTTACTTTCCGGCCATATTCCAGGTGACCTTTTCAGAACGCTTCACGAAATCAGGGATGGCGAATTTCTGGATATTTAATGACAGGAATCCATATAAAAAATGCTGGAGATTTTGCATGTTTTCGGGCTTAAAAGGAGCATGGACGATGATTCGTATTTTAGCAAAACAAGAAGAAGGGGAACTGACCGATTCGCTGACACTGTCTTCTCTGAATACAGCGTCGACAGAATGGCACTGGGTGGACATCAGTGAACCGGATGAGGAGGAGACGGAGGAATTTACCCGGCGTTTTCCATTTTTCAGGTCCCATATGATGAAAAATGAACACCGTTATACAAAACGTCCCCAGCTTCAACTTTTTAATGATTACTATTTCATGTCAATTCAGGCCGTCAGCCCGAGCACACTGAAACCTCATGAACTTCAATTGTATATAGGCAAAAACTACTTTTTCTCGTTTCATACAGATAATCTAAAAGCGGTTAATGACATTTGGCATGAATGCCGTTCAAATGAAAATATTTCCGATGCCCAAACACCAAAGGAAATTTTGCATCGTTTAATGGACAGGCTGGTAGAACAATATTTTATGGTCGCCAGTCTTCTTGAAGACAAAATCGATGCATTGGACATGAATTCCAAACGTGAATCAATACACAGATTGAATGAACGGGTGTTTCAGATCCGCAGTGAACTTCTCGGCTTTCGGAGAGTGGTGACACCTTTGATGGACATTCTCCAGCGGATGGTCGGTTCTTCTTATATACCGACAAGCGAGACGGAGAACATTTATTTGCGAAATGTCAGTGAGAATCTCGCCCGGTTGACTCACATAATTGAATCCAACATGGAGATTACATCCGATATCCGTGACAGTTATCTGTCATTGACTTCGTACCGGACAAACAGCATTATGCAGACACTGACTGTCATTACGACCATATTTATGCCTTTGACATTTATTGCCGGGATTTATGGTATGAATTTCAAATACATGCCGGAACTTGACTGGCATTGGGGCTATTTTCTGGTACTTGTGCTGATGATGGGTATTGCAATCAGCATGTATTTCTGGTTCCGGAAAAAAGGCTGGTTTGATAAATAACAGAAAGCTGCCCCGAGATAAGGGCAGCTTTCTGTTTAACCTTTTTTACTGCAAAGGTTATTTTCCCAATCCTTTAACAACGTTTATAACTTCGACCGGATCAGTTCTTACTTTATAATCTGAACTGACATGTGCAAAAACAATGTTTCCTTTCTGATTGATTACAAAAGTTGCGGGCTTTGGCAGTTCCCATTTTTCATTGCCATTCCGCTCTTCAAGATCAATTCCGGACTCTTTATACAGATCAATTAGATAATCCTGAAGTTTAAAAAGCAAATGATAATGTGCAGCAACTTTTCCATCTTTGTCGCTCAGCACGGCAAATTCGAGTTCATCTTTTTCTTTTGTGGATAAAGACGCGTCAGGTGTCTGCGGACTGATTGCAATCAGCCGTGCACCGGCTTTTTGAATTTCAGGCAATGAGCGCTGATAGGCTCTCAGTTCAAGGTTGCAATAGGGACACCAGCCGCCGCGATAGAATGAGATGATTACAGGACCTTTTGCCAGTTCTTCTGAAAGAGTTACTTTTTTTGCGGTGGCATCGGGAAGAGAAAAATCGGGGGCAGGATCTCCTTCCTTTAGTCCTCGAGCGACACCGAATGCTTCCAATTCTTTGATAGCCTGTGCATAGAGACGCTGTTTTTCAGGAGATGCTTTTTTCTTTGAAGAAACTTTATATTCATTTATTTCATCAAGTAATGAAGCCATTTTTTTACAAGCCTCCAATAGTATGTTAAATTTACTGTACAGCAGAGTTGAGAATGTTTCGAATCATTCGCTCTGATGCGAAAATAGATTTGCTTTCCAGTAACATCATTGTATATAGAAATTTTCGGGAGGTCATTATATGGCATTTGCTGAATTTGCGGTTTCAATACATAGACCGGTAAAAGAAATTTATGATTTTATATTGAATGGCGAAAATAATAAACTTTGGAGGCCCTCTGTAGTTGATGTGAAACAGGAGACCGCGGGTGCCATTGACATCGGGACCAAGTTCTCACAAACTATGAAGGGACCGTTTGGGAAAAGCATCAGCGGTGATTATGAAATTACGGAATGTAAAGCAGATCAAACCATTTCTTTTAAAGTGATATCGGGTCCGGCAAGGCCGGTTGGACATTACGTTTTCGAAAATGATGGAGAAGAAACAAAAGTAACGTTTACCTTATCTTTTAAGCCTAGTGGATTCGCGCGGCTTATGGATCCAATGATAAACAAACAAATGCAGTTGGAGACGGTCACAATCTCAAATGTAAAAAAATACTTGGAAGAAAAATCCTGATTAGAACGGTTTGAGCCGCTTCCGGGTCTTGTACATATTCATTGAAGAGAATGGGGAGATCTTATCAGGTCAAGCCTACATTGAGTTTTTTTCCTGGTTCATGCATTTTTATCATGTGCCATCATTGATTCTTTCCTGAGACATATGGAGGCGCATCTGTTCTCTCGTTTAACACATATACTTATTTTTTGAAAAAATTTATCTTTTAAACTTTCAATTTGTTTTGGAGAGGATTTGGAGAAGAAAATGAAAGAATTAAAAAAACGTATTCGGGAAGAGGGGAGGGTCATCGGTTCGGAGATTCTTAAGGTGGATCATTTTCTGAACCATCAAATTGATCCTGTATTAATGCTGAAAATAGGCAAGAAGTTTGCCAACATTTTTCAGAAGAAAGAAATCACCAAAGTCATTACAATTGAGTCTTCAGGTATCGCACCAGCGCTGATGACAGGGCTAGAGTTGGAAGTACCTGTTATTTTTGCCCGGAAGAAAAAACCGGTTACTTTGGATGAAGGCAGCCTGGTTACTGAAATCTTTTCATTTACCAAACAAGTCACAAATTCCGTATTTATTGAGAAAGGCATGTTGATCCCTGGTGACCGTGTACTTATTATTGATGATTTTTTAGCAAATGGGGAGGCTTCACTCGGTCTGACGCGAATCATTGAGATGGCAGGGGCAGTTGTAGCAGGCATTGGCATTGTGATCGAAAAATCATTTCAGGAAGGAAGGATGAGGCTGGAGCAGGCTGGTTATCCGGTTTTTTCTCTTGCCAGAGTTGCTTCATTGAACCACGGACAGGTAACGTTTATTGATGAAAAACAGGTACAATGAGTACTGACAACGGATGAATGTATATAAAAACACATAAATTATATTATGTAAACTAAATTGCATGGAATATTGGTTTGCAATTTAATAGAGATAAAGCATGGAATACCTACTTAAAAATTTATAATTGGGATTTCTGAGGGCTGTTTTTCAATTAACTGACGATTTTAAGGAGCTGCTTTTATGTCAGTTTAGGGCTAAACCGGCAGCACAGGGGTAGCACAGGCACAGGCAAAATATAGGGCTAATTTATTCTAAGCCTTTGTTTTAGTGCAGAGTTGGCAGAGTTGTTAGGTGAAACTAAAATTTATTACTCTGGTTCAATAAACTATGCGGCGTGCAATGATGTAATCATTGATTATCCGGTTCATCGAAGTGGTCGTCCATATTGTCGACAGCTCTTTTAAGTTCCTCATTTGATAGATGGGTGTAAATCATTGTAGTCTGGATAGACGAGTGGCCAAGCTGGCGGCGAAGCTTAGGAATATCGTTGTTTTCGGCCTGGTATCTAGTTGCAAACGAGTGCCGTAGTTTGTGCACAGACAGCGCCGGTTTGCCGAATGCGGTAGCATATTTTTTTACCAGGTTTTCGATTGCCCGCGGGCTCAGCCTCCGTGTTGTTTCTTTTGGTCCCATAGATGCGGAAACGAAAAGAGCTTTATTTGAAACCGGCAAATGATATTTTTCAGTTCGTACCTGCAGATAATCTTCAAGATCCAGTCCGGCCTGTTCACTGAAGTAGACATACTGCTCCTTGTTGCCTTTGCGCATGACACGAACCATCCGTTTTTTAAAATCCACATCGCTCAGATCCAGTCCGACCACTTCGGATAAGCGCAATCCGGAGCCGAGAATTAACGATACAATTGCCGTGTCACGTTCCGCATTTTGCTGATGGAAATTCAAAAGCTTTTTGTCATTCTTAACAGTCTGGCAGTAATCTTCGGCAACAAACTGGCGAAACTGTTCATATTCATCTTTCCAGAGTATTTTTCCCGCCATCTTCTGGGCAACTGTTTCCTGATCTTCTTTAATCTTGTTGAAGGAAATTTTGGCCATCACATTGCGCACCAGATAGGGCTTGAGATCCTGAGTCTCGGCGACATTCTGAAGGTAATTAAACAGCGACTTCAGCGAGGAGAGTTTACGGTTGATTGTAAAACGATCGTTATTCAGCCGGAACTGCAAATAAGACAGAAAGTTTTCAATCTGCTGCGGAGTAAGTTTTTCTAGGCCATCCAGGGGAATATCCTCACATTTGCCTTTATAAAGACCTTCGGCAAGCATCCAATTAAAGAAAATCAAGTAGTCATGGCAGTAATTCAACAGTGAACGGGGCGACATCGTCCGCATCTTTTTATCAACATACTCGCGGACATACCAGGGGAGCTCATCTGTTTTTTCATCGATTCTGTCAAGCAAATGCTGTTTACGAGCATCATCCACGCTTAGGGCCTCCAAAGAGAAAAATAGTTTTGTTAAATAATGGTAATTATAATAGTATAATATCATGATGAAATATAAGAGTCAAGTATTTTACGTAGTAATCACTCGATCACGATCTGAACATTGAAGGCGTTGAAGGTGCTGCAACTTCAGCTAGACGTTGCTGATGAGCATCAACAGTGGGAAAATCAGTTCAACAGTATTTGCAATGACCGGATGAATGAGCAATCAGAATTATTGCGGCATTGGTACTTTGATGAACGTTAAGCCATAGATAATCATTTTCGGTTTCCGTTATGTGCATCTGATACAGTGAACAGCTCGTGGAATATCTAAATGATGAAAATATCTACAAGAAAAGATGAGCGGTCCGGAACATTTCATTCGAGTAATTTATCATTCAAAATAGATGAGACCAATGAAATCACTTAAGCACACTAAAATAGACCAAACAAAAATAAATCATAACATTACTTCGTCAAAATTATATTTTACGTAGTAATGTTTAAGAGCAATAATACTCCTATACCAGACTTTCCAGTCCTCTGCCTCTTCTTATATATTTACTGTATCAAAGTTTCGAGTGACCGTTTCGCAACAATAAGCTCGCAACGAAGTTTTTATGTTGTAATCACACACCTGTTTTCGTTCCTTTCTTACGCATTATTCGTTTACTTTTTCAGTACAAACCATAATATTTTTAAATAACTTTATTTTATAACGGAACAATTTTACAGTTGAAAATGCAGCCTTATCATTATCAAACCTCTTATTTGTATTTATCAGTGCCCATCACTGTCGCGGTTGAATCTGTACAGGTCATAATGCACCAAGCCAAGCCCCAAGCCACGGCAAAAGAGATTTCATTTCAGTGATCTCTTTAATTTCTTTATCCGTACAAATTGATGATCAACGACATTCCGGGAACAATGGCTTTGTCACCACCTTCCCCTCCCTGCTTCAGTCATTACTAATGCCGTTAATTCTGTTAACGTTAAAGAAATTTTGCTAAATATCTTGTCATACCTAATAAATTTTATTAATATCTAATTAGATAATTGTTTAATTAAATACAGATATGTGACTCAGTAAGTGGTTGTCCTTTGCAAAGCTTTAGGAGATGCAACAGCTGCTTGTTCTATCCTATCGTTTCTTCTGTGTTAGGACATAATTAAAAATCTATCCTTATATTTTTTAAAAAATTAATTAGATATATGTGAAATTAGATTATTGTAAAAGTAGGCGATTGCTGTGTCTTTAATGTTTAAAGGTCCGTACAGTAAGTTGTTTTTTTCTGGAATGATTAATGGTTTGGGTGACAGATTCAGTCAGGTTGCTATGCTCACACTATTATTAAAGTTAACGGGATCTGGATTTTCAGTCGGAATGGTGATGATGCTTCGGTTACTGCCATTTTTATTTTTTGCTCCGATTGGAGGCCGTTTAGCAGATCGATTCCCTCGAAAAAATATTTTAGTGATCACGGATTTAGGGAGAATTATTTTTGCATTTTCTTTTTTGCTGGTTCACTCAGAAAATGAAGTATGGATCATCTATATGAGTGCGTTTGTTTTGGCAGCCGGAGAGGCAATTTATGCTCCTGTTCGCAAGTCTGTACTTCCTTTGATGGTAAAAAGAAATGATTTTGCTAGGGTAAACAGTCTCGAACAAGTTTTAACAGGCATTGTATTGATTATCGGTGCCTTTTCTGGAGGAATTATCTCCTTTATTTGGGGTCAAAGCATTGCTTTTTGCATGAACGGATTATCGTTTTTGATTGCTGCTTTGATTAATTCTACAATTACCTTGAAGGAGACAAAAATCAGACCTAATTCTGAGTGTAGAAATCATTCTTTTCTGCTTAGCGTAAGAACTATGATACGACATTCGTTTTCTATTCAAATAATTATCAGCTGCATACTGCTTGTCTCATTGGTTAACGGAATTGACAATGTGCTGATCAGTATTTACGCCGTTAAGGTTTTTCATCTTGGTGATTTAGGAGTCGGAGTTTTCTACGGAGCTTTGGGTGTGGGATTGGTTTTGAGTTTTTCAATTGCAAGCAGATTAAAAAAACATTTCATTGTTATCGGATTTATTTGTTTGTTTCTTGAAGGTATGATGCTAATCTTCTTAAGCATTAGCATCATTGCAACCATGGCTATTTTAGCTTTCAGCTCTGCAGCTTTGTTTTCAGGCATCGGTAATACATGCTTTGAGACTGTAATGATGAAAGAAATTCCAGATGAATTTAGAGGTACAACATTTGGCCTAACAGAAGCACTTTCTAACTTTCTCCTTGGACTTTCAATGTTTTTTTCGGGTATTGTTTTAGCTTTTATTTCTCCGAGACATCTAGGTTTTATTGGCGGATTGGGTTTCATAATCATTTCAATTGTATTATGTTTTGTATTAATTGTTCGAAGTGCACACTCTGCTCACCCGAAAGGAAGAATTTTATAAAAGTCAAAAAGTATTATGGCCCTTTGTTATTTTACTGAAGTTCATTACTCAGGTTGATTATCCGAATTTATGGCGTAAGCCGTATTCAGTTATTATGCGGTTTCCTGCTGTGCATTTTGATCTATTGGCGTGTTTAATGAAATATCTAATACTTTGTGTAGTGATCGGTTTGATTTCCTGATAAACTCTTAAAAAATTGGCCCTATAAACGATCTTTTTATGAAAGCAAAGTATATGTGCGATTATATTGTTTTTCCATCACATTTGAAGAGCTTTGAGCCTTGCACAGACATCTTCTGGCGGCAATTCCGATGAAAAAATTCATAACTAATTTACCTCTTTTGGTAAAGTTCCTTCATTTATATTGCTAATTATCCCTTCTCATTAAACTAAAACTTTGGGCTGTTGGTCCGATCTCAGGCTGTGTCGCGAGAAAAATGGCTAAAGGTATTACATCTTTTGGTTCCTTTATCCATTCACTTTCTATATCAAAAACACTCGCTTTTGAGTTATTATCCATTGACGTTGTAACAGGTCCAGGAATAAGCTCATTAACACTTATCTTATACTGCCAAAGTTCTTCAGCTAAAATCCGAGTCAGCATCCATAGTCCGGCCTTAGAGCACGCATATGCTGAACCACCTTGATTGCCACGGTGTCCAAGACCGGAACCTATGGTTATGATCTTTCCGCCTTTTTGTTTCATATAAGGAATCACGGAATGTGCACAGTTGTACGCTCCTATTAGGTTTACATTTATTGTCTGAAACCACCCATCTGGATTGCTTTTTTCCACTAGATTTCTGTCTGCATTAATGCCGGCATTTACGACTAAAATATCAATTCTGCCAAAATCTTCGTTGGTTTTCTTTAACATTGCATATACAGACTCTAAGTCAGTAACATCCGTTGGAATGGCTAAAGCCTGTCCACCTTTTTTCTGTATTTCTTCTGCGACCTCCTTAATTTCTTTTTCTGTACGGGCTGCACACACAATGGATGCACCAATATTGGCGAACGCTAAGGCAATGGCTTTGCCAATCCCCCGCCCTGCCCCGGTAATTACTGCTACTTTTCCTGATAGTAGATTTACATTATTTTGCATAGAATTCTCCCACTTAGTCAAATGTAATTTTTTGCGGTTTCTACGTACTTTGTTTTCTCTCAACATATTCAGATTATCACATGCTCCCGTTTTTTTCAGTAAGTGCTTATTATATGGCAAAGGTATACCTAGCTGAACATCATAAGAACTAAGGGAGACCGGCTGGCCCACTGAAAGTGCGGATACCGCAGCAAGTAACACATACCGATAATTGTTCATCTGCTCCAATTTCCGATTTAACTTTTTCCAGGTTTGAGTCATGTGTTAAAATTTATAATGTATGCGTCGACTGCTGATAAATTTACAAATGATGACCGGGAGGTAATTTGTTAATGCGCATTTCTGAAATCAAAAAGAAAGCCAGAGACTCGCTGGAAAATAATTGGGCAATCTCTTCTCTGCTAGTTTTCATCGCATTTTTTGTAATTTCCGGCTTTCAGGATCTTTATGAAATATTTATTTCCGGAGGCTTGAGCATCTGGATATACAATTGGGAACATAACATTGATCTTCCCCCGTCTGTCCTGCTGACTGAAATTATTTATTCAATCATCGTATCACCGATATCCATTACGTTTTATTGGTTTTTCCTCGGGCTGGCCAGATCGGAAAATCCTCAGATCGGTGAAGTATTTACCGTTTATACAAACATTAGAAAAGTACTGAAGTTGATCTGGGTGTCGTTCGTCCTGGGCTTTTTCGTTGCGATGTGGACCCTCTTATTTATCGTTCCGGGCATTATTAAATCGATCGCTTACGCCCAGACTTACTTCATTCTTAAAGATCATCCGGAATACTCTGCCACAGAGGCAATTGCTGAAAGCCGTAAAATGATGCGCGGTTACAAGTGGAAATTCTTTGTCATGGAGTTAAGTTTCATCGGTTGGGCGATTCTGTCCGTCTTTACATTGTTTATTGGCATGCTCTGGCTGGCACCTTACTTCTTTGCGACTCTGGCAGTGTTCTATAATGAACGAATCAAAGTACCAGAAGAAGTATACAGGTGATCCTGCTTTCAGGCAGAAAAAAAATAGCAGTTAAAATAACAGCAGCAGCTGAAAATCGGTTTGATTTCCGGCTGCTGCTGTTATACTTCATTTAACGATTAAAAGAATTAATCTGCATTTCCCGCGTGCAGTAATATTTTAATGTTCGACGGATCCTTTACGCTGATAAATGTCCCCTTTTCGGATACAGAGACGCCCATGCTCTTCAAACGGCCGACAGCTTCTTCTCTGGTTTCCGGGCTTGGATATTCCAGAATAAAACAATTCATGCCGGCATGGACTTCGTCGGTTGCCGGACGGCCTTTGCTCATCCAAACATTCAATCCGATGTGATGATGATAGCCGCCGGTTGAAATGAAATCTGCCTGATCATCGTACTGTGAGACCAAATCGAAACCAAGCGCGCTGCAATAAAATATTTCGGCGGCTTCCAGATCGGCAACCTGGAGGTGAATATGCCCCATGATTGTTTGCTCCGGCATCCCATTCCACGGCTGACCGTCCAGCTCATCAAGAATATGTTCATCCATTGCTACAGTAGGCATGAACACCTTACCGTCACGCCACTTCCATTCTGTTGCAGGTCTGTCGCGGTAAAGTTCAATGCCGTTGCCATCAGGATCCGCCAAGTAGACTGCTTCACTGACCGCATGATCGGAGCCGCCCTGCAGCGGGTATTCCTCTTTCAGCAGATGATACAGCACGGCGGCAAGGTCTTTGCGCGAAGGCAGCAGCAGCGCAAAGTGATACAAACCCGCCTGCCGCGAGTGATGCGGCAGCACTTGGTCCGGTTGTTCAAGTGTGACCAGCGGATCGAGTCCGTTTGCGGAAAAAGTAATTGAATGGCCCTCTTTTTTCATGACACGCAGACCCAGCATGTTCTGATAAAAATCCCGGGAACGTTCCAGGTTGCTTACCGCGAGATAAACCTGGCTGACGAAAGTGTTAGGAAAACTGTGAAAAGGTGACATGTGAATCCCTCCGATTTGTATAAACTTGCTTCACTTCATCGTTGCTCTATGTAAAAAAGTATATGATGATAAGAGCAATGTCCAACAAACGTTCTCTGCCAGCCAGAATATGTTGGATTAGTGTGAGACATGCCCCGTTTTCCTCTGCAAACAGCATTGCGGTTATTGACAGGAAATGCAATCGCTACTCGTTAAACGAAAAAACCGGGTTGCACAAGGCAGCCCAGTTCCTGATCAGATAAATGCCGGTGATTATTATGTAGCCGGTGAGTCATTCAGTTTAAACCGATTCATCATGTCATCCATTCTTTTTGATTCGAGGGCCATTGATTCCGCGTCATGCGAAAAACTAAGCATTGTTTCATTGACGCTTTCCATCGATTGTGATACATCGCCAACCGTTGCTGCTGACTGTTCCGATACGGCGGCAATACTCTCGATTGAATGGATCATATTTTGTCCGATTTCACTAATTTCATGAAGTCTGGCAGACATGCTTTTTATTTTTTCTCCTACCTGTTTCATCTGTGCATCGATCTGCGTAAATTGGCCGCCCGTGGTCTTGATTTGTTCCGATCCGTTCCTGACTTGTTCATAGCTCATGGTCAATGCCTGATGCACAGCACCGGAATTCTTACGGATCTCATTCATCATTCCGGTAATCTTTTTCACAGACTCCGACGTCTGGTCGGATAAGTTGCGGATTGATTCGGCAATAACCGCAAATCCCTTGCCACCTGCTCCTGCCCTGGCAGATTCAATCGAAGCATTGAGCGCAAGAAGATTAGTTTCTCTGGCAATTCCTTCAATCAGATGAATCAAGCCGGAGATATCCTTCATCTGCTCATCAAGCCGCGTCATTTTGACCATGCAGTCCTGGACACTGCTGTTAATCATAGTCATATGGCTCACGGAGCTGTCAATCGAGTTTTTCCCCTTTTTCGTTGCTTCTGTCGCTGAAACAGAAAGCTCATTAATTGAGCTCGCCCGCGTGGCTTCGCCGGAAAGACTGTCCATGAAATGACCTGCCATTTCACTGATTTGTGATGCATTTTTTGCCTGATCTTCCGTACCGGCGGAAAGTTCAGCCATTGCCTCTTTGACATGATTACTGTTTTCTGCCACCTCACGAACAGATTGGATCAAATGGTGGCTGTTCTGCCGTGATGTAGTCGAAAGTCTAGCGATGGTCAGTGTCATATTCAGCAGATTGTTTTTCATATTGATGATCGACTGTGCAATCAGACCGATCTCATCTTTCCCGCGAACGGTTTCCGCGGAGTCTCTAAGATCACCTGAAGCGATCCGGTCTGTCATTTTAAGAACGTGAGCAAAGGATAGCCTCATCTGCCGGTGTATGAAATAGGTGATGCACCCGCTCACGGCTACGGACAGAAGCAAACTCAATATTAAAAAAATGATCGACCATCTGATCTGGGCACGAGCCCCCGCGACCGCCGACTGTTCCTGGCCTAAAACCGAAACCCGAAGATTTTGAATCTGCCTCATTGTATCATCCTGAAGGCGGTTCTGCTCATTTCGGATGCTTCTTGCTTTCTTCATATCATTCATCGATATTGCAGGCACCAGTTCGTTTTGAAACAGATCATAGGTCATCGAATCGTTTCTCATAATCCGGTTGAAAATCGTCTGCTGCTCTGGAGTCTTCATATAAGGCTGCACCTGGCGTTCCATCCGGGTCAGCTGCTGCTGGTCCTGTGTATACCGGCTAACCGCCGAGTCACTGGGATTAATGAGATAATCGGCGACTCCGGAATCTTTGGAACGGAACAAAGAGCCAATATCTGTAATTTGAACGACCCGGTTCGCCTCCACTCCGGCACCGTCCACCTTCTGCAGTGCCTGCACGAGCAAAATTGTGGCGATCGCCACGGAAACCAAAGTGATCAGGAGTACGATAAGAAGATTTAGAAGATACTTCTGATTGATTTTAAGATTTCGCCATTGAAAATGATACCGTAATCTTAGCTGCATGACGCCCTCCTGGTTATTAAGAATCAAGCTGAAAGTCCTTTATTAAGTATTCAACGTGCAGCGAAATGAGACAAGACGAATCATGTAAATTTATTGTAAATCAGGCTTTACAAATTATTGCTGTAACATTAAATAGTCTAAGGGAATCTTAAATATCTTTTTTAATCTTTTTTAATGAAAAATTGAGTCTATCTTTTCCCCTTCGAATCATAGAGTTAATCAGACGGCATGAAATTCTCAGATGGTCAGGAGGGACAAGCTTGAATCATAACGACCCATCTCATACAACCTCACTCGCAGAAATTTTCTTATACTATTTGATTCTCCTGATTATTGCCTACGGGCTGGCTGCGTTAATCGTTGTCAGCCAGGTAAGAATCGGTCCTGTAGACGATGCGCTGCAAAAAGCTAACTGGCCTGCAGAAGCGTTGATGGCTGAAACCTTCGGTAATGAAAACTCAGTTTTTAATCACGTCATCCGTGCAACTGATCGCCCGAAAAGTGTCTATAAACTTGCTTTTGAGGTCATGACCGATCTGCGGTTTGATGATATCCGAAGCCTTTTCGGTTCGGAACTTCCGGGTTTTACAATTTATAATACAAAAATATTTGTAGCGGGCAAAGGATTGAACTACACGAATCTGCCTCAAGATAGTCCGCCACCGCCTGAAATTACCCTGGAAAAGCCTAAGCAGACAAAACCGGAGAAAGCGCCGTCAGGCCCAATCACTGATAATAATAAACTTAAAAAAACAGTATTACTCTACCACACACATTATTGGGAGTCGTATAAACCTTTTAACAACGGTCAGGCAACAGGTCTGAATCCGGATCATGGCGTAATTCATGACGGATTTGTAGTTGGAAACGTCCTTGCAAGTCATGGTATTGGCTATATTAATACGGGCATACAAAACTGGGGCTACAATGTTGCCTATCAGGGTTCAAGAATTCTTGTCCAGAATTTGCTCAAGCAAAATCCTACCCTTACCTATTTGATCGATATTCACCGGGACTCTTCCGGAAGGAGCATCACAACAATGGATTTGAACAATACCTCTTACGCGCGGATCAGCTTCATTATCGGTGAGGATAATCCGGACTATTCGGCCAATCTGTATATGGCAAAGCAAATAAAAAATGTTATGGACAAACAGTACCCGGGCCTTGTGCGCGGCATTGTCGGCAAAACAAAATTTGACGGCAATGGTGTCTACAATCAGGATCTGTCAAAAAATGCCCTGCTTATTGAGATCGGCGGCATCGATAATACTCAGGCTGAGGTGGATCGGGCATCTAAGGCATTTGGTGAGGCCCTGGCCACATATATAAAACAATCAAATCCATAAAAAACAGTTGTAATAATTAGTACCAGGTATTAATATGTAGTTATATAAAACAACGCTCTTTCAATCCTTGGTACTATTCATTGATTGTTTGCACAATTAACAGAAAAGCAGAGGTGTCCATTTAATGGAACTTAAAGATTTGATCGCTCCGGACTCTTACAATCTGACTAGTGAAATTGATCGCTTTGACTCAGATAAAATTGCGCTTCGCTGGGAAAATGAGGATGGAGAAAAAAAGACTGTTACCTATCATGAATTGATTCAGAGAGGAAAACGGTTTGCGAACGTGCTGACCAGCTTAGGAATCAAAAAGGGTGACAGGATCATGACGATTGTGCCCCGGATCATTGATGCGTATGTGATTTATCTTGGCGCACTGAGAGCGGGCATCGCTGTTATTCCAGGATCGGAAATGCTCAGATCCGCAGATATTGCTTTGCGCATTAATCAGGGAGAGGCAAAAGCAATTGTTGCTTTTCACGAATACAGCGGCCAGGTTGACGAGATCAAGGAAGAGACGCCGTCACTGAAATACAAACTATCAGTAGCCGGAGAAACTGCGGGATGGTTGTCGATGGATCAATTGATTGGAGAGGCTTCTGCTGATTTTACAACCGTTGAAACGAGCAAAGATGACATGGCTTTTCTGACTTATACTTCAGGGACCTCAGGCACTCCTAAAGGCGTCGTACACAGCCATGCCTGGGCCTACGCCCATCTGAGAATTGCAGCGCCTCGCTGGTTGGACATTCGCGATGGTGATACATTCTGGGCAACTGCCGGCCCGGGCTGGCAGAAATGGATCTGGAGTCCGTTCCTTTCAGTTCTGGGCAAGGGCGTTACCGGATTTGTATACAACGGGCGGTTTAATCCTGAGAAGCAGCTGCAGCTGCTTCAGGATTATAAAGTCAACGTCCTCTGCTGCACGCCGACCGAATACAGACTGATGGCAAAAGTTGACGGGCTTGAAAAATATGATCTATCCCATCTGCGCAACGCCTGCTCCGCCGGAGAAGCATTGAACCGGGAAGTGATCGACGTCTTTAAGAAAACATTTGATATTCAGCTTAAAGACGGCTATGGACAGACGGAAAGCACGCTGCTGATTGGCACCATGGTCGGTGATAAAATCTGTTATGGATCAATGGGTAAACCTATTTTGGATCCTTTTATCACGATTATCGATGAAGACGGCAATCCCGTTCCTGATGACGTGATCGGTAACATCGCCGTCCGCCGTGATTTTCCGGCGCTGTTCCGTAGTTATTATCATCAGCCGGATCGTTATCAGGCAGCTGTTCGCGGCAACTACTTCCTTACCGGGGATCGTGCTTCGAGAGACAAAGACAACTATTTCTGGTTCCACGGCAGACGCGATGATGTGATCATCAGCTCCGGGTATACCATCGGACCGGTAGAAGTGGAAGACGCATTGCTCAAGAATGAAGCAGTCAAGGATTGTGCGGTTGTCGGGAAACCGCATGCCATCCGTGGCAATATTGTCAAAGCATTTGTCATACTCAAAGACGGTTATACCGGCGGTCCGGAACTGATTAAAGCATTGCAGGCATTCGTTAAAAGTGAAACGGCGCCTTATAAGTATCCGAGAGAGATCGAATTTGTCACGGATCTTCCAAAAACCATCTCAGGTAAAATCAAACGGTCTGCTCTGCGTGATCTTGAAGTTCGCCGTGCCCGTGAAAATGGACTGACCGTTTGATTGTTCTGTTTAATGACAATAAATGTGGCACAAAAAAGCATTTCCCCTTTTGGAGAAACGCTTTTTTTAATAGCTGTCAAAAACATTTGAGAAGGGTGTCAGCGGGAACCACTTGGATAGAATGAAACTGGCAGCCACTGCTGCAAGCAGGATCAGAACAAAAGCAGCATCAGAGCGACTCCAGCCGATCTGATAATAATAGGTTCGGTCATCTGTCAGTGCAAAACGTTTTGCCTCCATGGCAACGGCCGTTCTCTGGGCGCGGCGGATTGATTGGACAAGCATTCCGAGTGTGTAGCGCATAAAACGGTTATAAATGGCTTTTATCCCCTTTTTCCGCATCAGGCCGCGTACTTTCATTGCCTGGCGGATGTGGAAAAATTCTTCAGCCATTAAGGGCAACATCCGGAAAGCAGCAAGGCAGCCATAGGCATAACGGACCGGAACTCTAAGTTGCTGCATCAGTGAGTAGAAAAAAGGTACCGGTTGCGTCGTTGAAGCGAATAACATACCGACCAGACTGAAAACAAATGTCCTCAGCCCGAGCAGGATGCCGCGCGCCAAACTCTCCTCTGTCACCCTGACCAGAAACCACTGAAAAAGGACATGTGTCCCTTTTCCATATAAAATCATCGCCGAAGCACTGAGAAAGGAGACAATAAACGTGATGAACAAAAACCAGAAAGAAATTTTCCCGGAGCTCCCTCCGGCGTATAGGTAAAGCATTAAAAAAACTGCTGTTGCCCAGATTATCGTATTCAGATTATGAACAAATAAATAAACGATAAACAAAAGCGCAAAACATAAAAATTTAAGTGTTGGATTGACTTTGAAAAACAGTCGGTCTGTCTTCGTCCACAATGCGTCCATTCGGATCCCCCTCCCTGCCCGGATCAGGATCTGTCACGAGTGAATCACCGATCAGCCTGCCTTGTTTAACCGTTAAAACGCGAGTCGCAAAGTGCCGGACAATCTCCATTTCATGGGTCACCATGATCACTGTAGTGCCCTCATCAACGAGCTGCTGTAACACGTCGAGGAGTGCAAAAGTATTTCGCGCGTCCTGGCCAAATGTCGGTTCATCGAGAATGACGGCTTCAGGACGGTCGATCAGCGACGACGCAACACTGAGCCGCCGTTTCTGCCCGACCGATAACTGAAAGGGATGGCGCGCGCGCTGTTCGTTCAGTGAATATCTGTCAAGTGTCTCATTCACGCATCTATCGATGACGTTCCTGTCGGATTTTTTCAGTTTAAGACTGAAAGCCAGTTCATCATCGACCCGGTCGGTTACAAACTGGTACTCCGGGTTCTGGAAAACGAAAGCGACATCTTCTTCTTGGTGTTTGAGATGCCAGTGAATAGCCCCCTTGCGGTGGATCAGATTCATCAAACCCTCGACCATGGTACTTTTTCCCGCGCCGTTTTCTCCAATAATGGCAATCCATTCGCCCCGGAAGATCTTCAGACGGGACACCGAAAATTTGAGTTCCCTGCTGCGGAGCACAGAAAAATTTTTAAGGTCCAGAAGCGGCTTTTCATACGTTTTTTTCTTGAGATTTCCTAATCGGCTTTTTTCATAGCCGGCCCAGGCGCCTGGATGCCAGATGCCATACTGATCCAGCTCCCGGCTGTGTTCTTTGAGAAGTTCTGATTTGGGTCCGTCAGCAATAATCTTTCCGTGCGCATCAAATAAAACAATCCGATCAACGAAATCGAGGATCCGGCTGATTTTATGTTCAACAATAACCAATGTTCGTTCAGAACCAATGTTACGTACGGTCTGCCACAATTGCATGGTTCCCTCAGGATCAAGCAGCGCCGTCGGTTCATCAAGAAAGAGCACTTCGGGTTCCAGCGCGAGCACGCTGGCAATCGCGAGTCGCTGTTTCATCCCACCTGAAAGCGAGTTAATCGGCCGGTGCGGATCTACAAAATCCAGTCCGGTCATGTTCAGATACCGGTGAATCAGCTCAGGCATTTTTGAGGGATCGATTTTCCTGTTTTCCAGCACAAAAGCGATTTCTTCATCTACGTAGGGCATACAGAACTGAGTATCAGGATCCTGAAAGATAAAACCCCAGTCTTCAGGAATAGACAGGGATTCCGCCCTCATCGGCAGCTGGACGCTTTTGGGAATCAGTCCGGAAAGTACCTGAAGCAGTGTTGATTTTCCACACCCGGACGGGCCGAGAAAGAGAACCTTCTCCCCCTTATGGTAGTGAAAACTAAGATCTTTGAAAAACATGTCCTGCTTTTTTGGAAAAGCAAGGCGTAATTTCGAAACGCCCCATTCCTGAATCCTACTTGTTGAGGACATCGTAATCTTCCTTTGTAACAGGGCGGACGAGCTGGGTCACTCCCGTTTTCTCCAATGCTTTGACCAAAACAAATGGAAGCACGCCGGCAAAGATCAGTGCACCGATGAATCGAAAAATGATATTCAGAGTCAGATTCCATCCTGCAAGATAGTTCATGGCACCTAAGGGGATATCCAAAATAAGCGATCCGGCGGAAGCGGCCAATCCGGATAACATGGCTGGAGACAGTGTAAAACGGCGGTACATGAAAACAGCAAAGATCAGTTCAGAAAATGCCCCCTGAATCAATCCGTAATAGAGATTGATGATTCCTCCGCTGCCGCCAAAAAGCACCTCTGCCAGTGCAGCAGCTGTTTCCGCCAGAAATGCGATACCTGGTTTTCTGATCAGCAGCGCCGCAAACGGTCCAGCGATAAACCATAATCCGTAAATCAGAGCATCGAGCTGCACGCCAAACGACTGGAGCAGATCGTAAACCGGCCCCATCAATCTGAAAATCAGTCCAAAAACCAAAGATGCAACAATGGTGACCAGGATATCGGTCAGATTCAATACGTTGTGTTTACTCCATTTCAAATGAATCACCCTCTGTTCGTTTGTGTCCACCAGTCCGCACAAAAACTGGTCAGGGGAAAAGCACACAAATAAACCGCTTCCTCGCGTAACACAAGAAAGCGGCTGACTGTATGCTCATTCAAGCACCACTTCCCTACGCTGGTATTATCCAGATCAGGTCCAAGGGTCAGGGCTGAAGCCCCTCTCAGCAAAATGCGCCCCTAGTGGACAAATTCAATATTTAATTGCACATTCTCAATTTACTACATGTTCACCTTTTGTTCAAGAATAACTTCTTCTTTTTGCCAAGCTGCAAAGATTCAAACTTAGGAAGATTCACGGATAGTTTTTGTCCCATGGTTTATCCTAAGCTTTAACAGGTTTCAATATGAGGGAGATATGTAATGCAACATTTGACTACTCGATTCATCCTTATGGGTATCCTGATTTTTTTCTTTTTTACCTATGTGTACACGGATGTTGTGTACACGGAACCGGTGAATGCACAGCTTCCCCTTCCCCGCCAGATCATCAAAACATCTCACCAGAAAGATAGCGCGGCATTAACCCGCACTTCCGATCTCATTGTTTATGCATCTATCGGTCCCCACAGCGACAGATGGCCGGTAAATAGGAGAATTTCTGCTCATCAAACACTTTTCAACGCCCGGCAGCAGATTCAAATAAAACGGGTGCTGAAGGGAAGTCTCCCGCCATCTGTTTATTTGCTGACAACGGGGGTCGATCCGCTTCCACGGCCAGGGGATCCATTGAACAGTCTCTATACCGGACCTCTGGCGGACGGTGAATTTTTGCTCTTTCTTAAATCCTATAATGTAAGACCTTATTATACACTTAATGGCGGTTTCAGTGCCGTTTATCCGATTATAAATGGGAAAACAGTGGTTCTGGAAGATGAAGGTTTTGGCGATTTTGGAGGAAAAACGGTAACTGAAATAGCAGATTTACTGCGGCAGCTGGTTCAAGCCCTTTCTTTTTGCCTGAAATAAATAAGTGTTTCGGCAGCACAAAAGCCTGTCTCTCTTTTTTGGCATAAATAAGTGAGACAGGCCATATTATTTTGATAGAAAGATCACAGGAGGAACATCACATGGAAAAACAAATCGCAGCATCTTTAAAAAGAAAACAAGTTACCCTTTCTGAACGAATCAGAAAATTTGCCGGAAAAATGGAGCATCTTTCACCTGAAGCGTGTTTCGAAATGCTGACCATCATCATGTACCGTTTGATTCTGTTTCTCGGTATTCCTTATTTTATTTATGTGCTTTTTTC
Source organism: Sporolactobacillus pectinivorans (assembly GCF_002802965.1). Classification (NCBI taxonomy): domain Bacteria; kingdom Bacillati; phylum Bacillota; class Bacilli; order Caryophanales; family Sporolactobacillaceae; genus Sporolactobacillus; species Sporolactobacillus pectinivorans. The sequence continues at coordinate 2,226,182 of NZ_NXGA01000001.1, forward strand.
GTTCATCAGAATGACCAGCTGATTAATGGGACAGGCCCTCTTCAAGGATGTCCGTGTCCAACTGATCAAGGACATTATCGAGCACATAGTCAATCGCTTTGATTGTTTCGATGAATCGTCGTCTCCGGGTATCCTTTTGAAAAGCGGTGACGATCACAATCGACAGATTTTCACACGTGTCTTTAATCAGAACAGGAAAGACGTATTTGGGTTTCCGGTTTTCGACCCAGTCCTCCACAAGCGGTTGCCATTGATCAATGATCGCCTGGTAGCGATCGGCAAAGGGTTTTACATCCTGTTGAAAGTCCGCATCATAGTCTCCCGCAAGTGTATGGTTCATGAATTGATCATAAGCTTCTTTATTTCCGCTTTTCAATTTTTCAGTCAGTTTTTTCAACCTGACGGATTGACTATCCATTATCGTTCACTCCAAACATACAAATTTCATCTTCCTGCTTCAGTGTAGCATGGAGCCTGTGTGAACGGCCATTTTACATCAAATCGGGAGAACTTCAGGAAGAAGCTACAGCTTTTTTCTTCTGCAGGGAGAGCACACGTACTTCGCCCAGACGATCAGGAATACTGGGCCTTTGTGTTTTAAAAAAGCCAATCTCCTGGTCGAGATTCACAAGTTTTTTTGCTGAGTGTAATATAGGAAGTCTAAAAGCGGAGCAGTGAAAATCGATCAGGTCCTCAATTCTGCGCGTCACTTTATTCTCAAGTTGGTCCGTTTCAAGAATCAGAAAGTCGATCTTATTATTGATTTCCTTAATCGAGAGACCTCTGGCATCAACTAAATGCTGCATCGTCTATCCCTTCCTCTCATTAGCTTTGACTAATTATTCTGCTCTCATTACCGGATCCCCTTTATGTATGACAAAAGCAGTGCCGGGAAGACAAAACTAGTTTTTAAGGGACAAATTTCTATCAATCCATAGGATATTGATCTGAAATTGTGTCTCCGGTGCCGCTTAATTGTGAATTTTTCCCCGTTGACCTTTGATTTTGGTATACTGGGTTATAGCAATTGCTTATCCGATGAAAGGAGTATTGGGAATGTGACACTCTTTTATCCGAATGGACAGCCTTATAGAGAGACAGAAATCCGGAAAGAAGCCCTTTCGCAATCGGCTGTTGATTATAGCCATCGCGGAATGTCTCTGGAAGAAGACCTCAACGTGACGAATCTTTATTATATTAAGACGGATCAGGCGGTCATCTACAAGAAGCCGACGCCTGTCCAGATTGTGCATGTGGACTATCCAAAGCGCAGCGCGGCCAAAATTACGGAAGCATATTTCAGAAAAGCTTCGACAACGGATTATAATGGAGTCTATAGAGGAAAATATATTGATTTTGAGGCGAAAGAGACGACTCATGAGAATTACATTCCTCTGAAAAATTTTCATGGCCATCAAATCGAACACATGGAACGGATCCAGCGCCATGGTGGCATAGGCTTTATTATTGTTAAATTTACGAAGTCTGACGAAATCTTCCTGTTGGACGCCTCCTTCCTGTCTGGTTGCTGGTCTTTATCCATGCAAAGTGGTGGAAGAAAATCCATTCCGAAAAAGCTGTTTCAGGAAAAAGGGCATCTGATTTCCCAGAAATACTTGCCGCGAATTGATTATCTTCGCGTCATAAATGATGTATACTTTTAAACTAGTCATAATTCACGGCTGGATACGAATAATTTGACGTTGTAAACCATGGACTGGTTTTTTCAGAAAGGTAGGATTTTTAGCATGGTCGAATATCATTCTAGAATGGAAAAGCGCCGGGCAGCCGAGCTTGAGAATCAAAATGGCAATGGCGGCGCTCATGCAAAAAAGAAGTCTTCTGGAGGGGGCAGAAAAAAAAGAGGCTGGTTTAAACGTATTTTGATTATTTTCTTCCTGATCATTCTCTTTTTAATCCTTGCCGGCACGGTGACAGTTTTTGCTATTATCAGAAACGCTCCCTCACTGAATGAAAATGCACTTCGCAATCCGGTATCTTCAGTAATATACGATGAAAATAATCATCTGGCGACTTCTGTAGATACAGGTCAGCACAGGACATATACGAGTATTGATCAAATCCCAATGATCGTTCAAGACGCTTATATATCGACTGAAGACGTCCGTTTTTATCAGACGTTTGGTATTGACCCGTACCGAATTCTGGGAGCCACTGTCGCCCAGTTTACAAGGGGTTTCAAATCAGAAGGCGGAAGCACGATTGACCAGCAGGTCGTCCGCAATGCTATGCTGACCCAGAACAAAACATTTACAAGGAAAATTCAGGAAATGTATCTGGCCATTCAACTGGACAAGAAATATACGAAGAAACAAATTCTTGAAATGTACTTGAATTCAATCTATCTTGGCAGCGGACCAACTTATGGTGTGGCTGCTGCTTCAGAGAAATTTTTTGGAACAAGTATACAAAATGTCACCTTGCCAGAAGCGGCTATGCTGGCAGCAATGACACGAAATCCCGGCTATTACGACCCAATTCTCCATCCCGTCCAGGCAAAGCAGCGCCGCGACTTGGTTCTTGATCTCATGGTTCAGAATAAAGCGATCACACCTGCACAGGCCGCACAGGCAAAGGCTGTAACGATGCAACAGATGACCAAGAACCACAAGACGCTCCCGGTAAGTAATCGAAAGTACGCGGCTTTTGTTGATTATGTTCGGCGTGCCATCCTTAATGATAAAAGTCTGGGCATCACTGAAAATGAATTTGATTCCGGTGGATTAAAAATTTATACAACTCTTGATCCGGCTATTCAGCAGCAGACGCAAAACATTCTGGACAATAAGAACAATTTTCCCAATGTGCAGAAAAATTTTGAAGCCGGCGTTTCAGTCATTGACACACAAACCGGAGCGATCCGGGCATTGGGCGGCGGCCGGAACTATTTTTACAGTGATTTTAACTGGGCGGACAGCGCTTCACGAAGTATTGGCTCAACTGCTAAACCAATCATCGACTACGGCCCGGCTATTGAATATTTAAAATGGCCAACCGATTATACTGTTGATGACCAAAAAGGGACAACATATACTAACGGTCCGGCTGTTAATGACTGGGACGGGAGATTCATGGGGAAAATGACCATGAGAAAAGCTCTGTATTTGTCCCGAAATGTCCCGGCTGTAAAAACTCTTCAGACAATCGATCAGCAGACCGGTTCAACTCAGGACGTTACTACATTTGCCGGGCTGCTTGGTTTCCACTGGCCCGCTACCGGCCCCAATGCTTTTAACGAAACTTACGCCATTGGCTCATTCGGCTCGTCGCCGCTTCAAATGTCCGGTGCATTTGCGGCTTTTGGAAACAATGGCGTTTATAATCAGCCGTATGCCATCAGAAAAATCGTTAAGCCTGACGGCGAAGTGATTAACTTTAATCGCCCGTCTCACATTGCCATGCATGATTATACGGCTTATATGATCACAAACATGCTCGAAGATGTCATGACCAAGGGAACCGGGATTAAAGCCGATATACCGGGTGTGGCTCTGGCAGGAAAGACAGGGACAGAGAATATTCAGACGCAGTACGCTCAGCAGTACAACATTCCTCAATACGATGTCGATCATGGCGCTATGGATGAATGGATGGTCGGGTACACGAGCAGGCTGACTGCTGCAGTCTGGACAGGATATGGCAATGTTGCGGCAAATCCTAAAAATAACAGTAATTATGGGACCTACCTGGGACCCAATGAGCTTGGCTATGCGCAATCTATTTTTAAATCCATCATGAGTGGATTTATGCCTGGTGCTCCTGAATTTATCAGGCCGAATTCGGTTGTCAGTCTCGGCGGCGGGGAATTAGGTGTGAGCGGTTCAACAGTCACCAATCATTTCTCGAATACTCAGAGTTCAAGTTCATCGAGCAGTTCATCAAGTTCGTCCAGCAGTTCTTCAAGCTCTTCGAGTAGCTCATCGTCCAGCAGTTCATCGGTGGCTCCGCCCGCCAGCAGCAGCTCGAGTTCATCATCATTTGTACCGCCGGCAAGCTCGTCTGGCACATCAAGCTCCAGTGTTCCTGCTACGTCAAGTTCGTCGTCCAGCAGCGGCGGATCGTCATCTCCGGGTGCGACGGGCGCATCATCAGTGAATAAGTCGTCTAAAAAATCTTCTTCTGGTGGCGGGACGTCAACAACAAATTCGACGAATCATTAAATGGCTTCTGGTCGACGACACTAATCATTTGACACAGTATTTGTTTTGATGGCGAATAAAAATAAAAAAACCTGCTCTATCTGATTTGGATGGAGCAGGCTTTTTTTCATCGTTTAATTTTTTTATACACAGACAGTTTTTTACCGAGTTCTTCCTGAAGTTTGTCCAGCTGGATGAAGGAAAGATAACGATCCGGCTGATCATGGATGTATTTGAGACGTTCCCCGAGATTTAGAGGCGCATAAGGCATTACCAGCAGCTCCGGGACCAGAATATCCGGTGAAAGCGTGTGGACCGGTCTGTCCGATGCCCAGAACATCTGATCAATAAATGAGGACAGAGCGTATATCATCGGTTTACGTGCTTCGTCCGGCCGGCGTCTGTGGAAAGTCTCTTTTATACGGGGACGCATCTTATCCCATAACTTTCTAAAATGCGGGGTTCCGGTCTGCCATGGCCAGGGTGAGCCCGAAGAAAACCCAGCAGCATACAGTATATCGTAGAAAAAAGGAATGTTCTCTTCGGTTGGCGAATGGTCGATAAAAGAAATAACAGCCTGTTTCTCAAAATAGGGCAAGAAACAAAAAGGTTCGGGAATTTTCAGGCGGGTGGCTTTATTTTCCAACTGCGACACCTTCACCTTTCATTCTTTTTTTCCCTTCCCGGCACAGGTAGAGCAGAGGACATTCCGGACAGTTAGGATGCTGCGCTTTGCAATGATAACGTCCAAAAAAAATCAGCTGGTGATGTGTTTGCGACCACTTGTCCCTCGGCACGCGCTTCGTTAACGTCTTTTCCACTTCGAGGACACTGTCTTTCCAGCGGCAGATACCGAGCCGTTTGGTCACGCGCTCAACGTGGGTATCGACAGCAAGAGCAGGTTCCCCGAAAGCCACTGAAGCGATAACATTTGCTGTCTTCCGGCCGATTCCCGGAAGTTTGATCAGTTCGTCACGGGTTTCGGGAAGTCTTCCGCCGTAATCATCGATCAGGCACTGGCACATCTGGCGGATATGTTTTGCCTTATTACGGTAAAGCCCAATGGAACGGATATCATCCTGAAGTTCTTTTTCCGGAACGGCCAGATAATCTTCCGGTTCGTGATATTTTTCAAATAATTCCGGTGTGATCCGATTGACCAGAGCATCGGTGCATTGAGCAGAAAGCATCACAGCAATTGCCAGCTCAAAAGGATTTCTGTGATTCAGTTCACAATGGGCGTTCGGAAACATTTCAGCCATTGTACTCATAATCGTATCAATTTGTTTCTGGTTCAGAATGATAGACAACTCCTCTCAGTCTTTGTCCAGCCAATCATATGCAGGCTTTTTCGGTGCAGGATCCTGATCATTTGAGCGGGCTGTGCGTGACGACGGCTGGCGACGGCGTATTTTGTCTCCATGCTCTTTGGCCTGTTCAAGGGTCTTAATTCCATTTTTCTTCCATTCAAACAATATCCGGTCAATATATCTGAAATTAAGCTTACCGGAGACAACCGCTTCACGAAGCGCGGCTTTAACGAGAGCCGGTGAATTCCGGTCTTCATCTGTCCACATAGCAAGTGTTTCACATTCGATCGGTGAGAGCGGCCTTCCGAATTCATTTTCAAACAAAGTGTACAGTGCATCTTCATTCTCCTGCTGCACTGATGACGCTTCACTTCTATAGGCAAATCGCAGCAACTTTTCCCACAAAGGCTGAAGCGAGTATGATTCAGAATAAATATCGTGATCGGTTTTCTGAACGATTGAGAGAAAACCGTGCTGAACCAGGCTGCGCAGCATATCCGCACATGATGTTTCGTCCAATGTCATTCTGTTTGCAAGAGTATCAAATGTCGGGAAATGATCTCCTTTAATTATAAAAGAGTGAACTTCAATAAGCAGCATGCATTCTTGTTCGTTCAGACCAATCGAGTGATAATGTTCAATGAGCAGCGATGGGATGTTTACGTTACCGTCAATCATCAGTTTCATAATAAATTTAGTATCCATGAGTTGACACCTCTCCACCATTATAGCATGACTGCGTAAAAATTAAGGCCTGGGAAAACCCATTGAAAAAGCGCTCAGGAATCCGGTGAATAGTACACAAAAAGCCGGGGATCACCCGGCTCAATTTTGATAGAGATGAACATGCTCCTGAACAAAAAAAGCAGAAATAGGATCACGGATAGATACGGTTCAGCAGTCTCGGGAACGGGATTGCTTCGCGTATGTGATCCAATCCGCAAATCCAGGCAATGGCTCTTTCAAGTCCCAGACCGAAGCCTGAATGAGGAACCGAACCGTACTGCCGGAGTTCCAAATACCATTGATACGACGGATCTGTCAGATGGTATTGTTCATAACGTTTCTTCATCAAATCCAGGTCGTCAATTCTCTGACTCCCGCCAATAATTTCCCCGTATCCTTCCGGAGCAAGCAAGTCGGCGCAAAGTACAACTTCTTCCCTTCCGGGTACAGGTTTCATATAGAAAGCTTTGGCTTTCGCCGGATATTCTGTCACAAATACGGGAACATCAAAATGCTCGGCAATCGCAGTTTCGTGGGGAGCACCAAAGTCATCGCCCCACTCAATGTCATCGAACCCTTTCTCCTTGAGAAAATCGACGGCCTGATCATAGCTGATTCGCGGAAAAGGAGCCTTGATTTTTTCAAGTTTTGATGTGTCCCTGCCGATGGCTTTCAGTTCAGTCTGGCAATTTTTCAGCACGCGCTGAACCAGGTAGGCTATATAGTTTTCCTGAACTTTCAGGTTCTCTTCATGATCGCAGAAAGCCATTTCCGGTTCGATCATCCAGAACTCAATCAAATGGCGCCTTGTTTTCGATTTTTCCGCACGGAAAGCGGGGCCGAATGAAAAAACTTTGCCGAAAGCCATGGCAGCCGCTTCCATGTAGAGCTGCCCGCTTTGGGATAGATAGGCGTCCCGGTCAAAATATTTTGTATGGAACAGATCGGTCGAGCCTTCTGCCGAACTTCCTGTCAGAATTGGCGGATCCACTTTGATAAACCCATGTTCATTGAAAAAATCATAGGTCGCTTTGATCACCTCATTACGGATTCGGAGAATGGCATGCTGACGACTGGATCTGAGCCACAGATGGCGGTGGTCCATTAAAAATTCGACACCATGTTCTTTCGGCGTAATTGGGTAATCAAGAGCAATCTGTATGGTTTCCACTGAAGAAACGGTCAGCTCATAGCCTGAAGGCGCGCGTTTATCCTCCCTGACCGTTCCGGTAATGTAAAGGGAACTCTCTTGTGTCAGCTCCTTGGCTTCCTCCCAGTCTTTCTCGCTTACTTCGTTCTTCAGAACAACGCCTTGAATGAACCCTGTCCCGTCGCGGAGTTCCAGAAACTGAATCTTACCGCTGGAACGTTTATTCGCCAGCCAGGCACCGATCGTCACTTCTCCTCCGACATGTTTGCTCACTTCTGAAATTGTTGCTTTCATTCTTCAATGACCCCCTGCTTAAATAAACCTGAGCTGGTTATTTTGTATGTTTTTTCATAAAATGCTCGATTCTGTCCAGCGCTGCTTCAAATTTTTCCAGTGAAGTGGCGTAAGACAGCCGTATATGTTCCGGTGTGCCGAAGCCTGCTCCCGGCACAACAGCTACCTTTTCTTCATCCAGAAGTTCGGAAACCCAATCGGAAACCTGGCTGAATCCGCAGGCAGCACTCGCTTTCTGAATATTCGGGAACAGATAAAAAGCTCCTTCAGGTTTGATACAGCTGACGCCCGGGATCGCTACAAGACGGCTGTACACTGTATTCAGCCTTTTTTCAAAAGCCTGGCGCATTTCTTCAACGCTGTCCTGCGGGCCGTTGTACGCTGCAATCGCAGCGTACTGGGAAACGGATGCAGGATTCGATGTGCTGTGGCTGGCGACATTGGTCATCGCTTTAATCAGTTCTGCGTTTGCTGCGGCATAGCCGATCCGCCATCCGGTCATAGCGTGCGATTTGGATACGCCGTTAATGATGATCGTCTGCGCCTTCACCTCGTCCGAGAGCTGGGCGATCGAGTAAAACGTATTCCCGTTATAGATCAGCTTTTCATAAATTTCGTCTGAAATAATCAGAATACCATGTTTCAGGCAGAATTCGGCAATCGGAACGAGATCGTCTTTCTGATAAATCATCCCGGTCGGGTTGCTTGGTGAGTTGAGGATCAGCGCTTTCGTTTTCGATGTCACAGCCTTTTCCAGGTCATCGGCTGTGATCTTGAAATGCTGCTGCTGAGTCGTGGCGATGGATACCGGGATACCTCCCGCCAGCTTGACTTGTTCCGGGTAGCTGACCCAATAAGGTGCCGGAATGATAACTTCATCCCCCGGATTAAGAAGAGCCTGAAACAACAGGTACAGAACATGTTTCGCACCGTTCCCAACGATGATTTCCGACGGGTCATAGTCAAATCCCTGATCGCGCTTCAGCTTGGTGATAATTGCCTGCTTCAGTGCTGGCAGGCCGGCTGTCGGTGTATATTTTGTATGACCGGCTCTCACAGCTTCCATTGCGGCGTCAATGATAAAGTCAGGTGTATTGAAATCCGGCTGCCCTGCTCCGAGTCCGATGACATCGAAACCCTGTGCTGCCAGTTCTCCGGCTTTTGCTGTAATGGCCAGAGTACTTGAAGGTGTAATCGTCGCCACGCGTTTTGCTAATTTCATAATTCTTCCCCCTCGTATGACTATGAATGATATTCCGCTATTTCAGACTCAGACATTGAGAATCCTCTGGGCTTCCTTGCCATTATCAAAATAAAATGAAACATAATTATAACTATTTGTATTATTGGTAAAGGTAATTTCCCAAACCGGACTATTCTGTATCGCTCCAAGCTTTACCGAAATAATTTTGTTCACATTAAGATGAAGGCCAGCCAGCTCTTGAAGCGCCTGATTGCGTGTGATGCCGTTCTTGACAGCCCGAACTATATACTTTGCCTTTTGGGGTTCGTCAGGAACCCACACATACATCTGCACACTGTTTCTGACACATTTAACAACTTCATAGGCATCCGTCCCGTAATAGTAAGAGACAGAATCTACTTTCTGCACCTGATAGTAGCGTTTCGCCTTAACGATCGCTGCCTGTGCAGAACTGTTGCTCGTGTCCATATTGCTTGTGTACAAATACCAGGATCCAAAGCCGGCAATTAAAAGCACAGCGAGAACACCAGTAATAATCCAATTTTTCAAGTGATCACCTTAAACTCTTTTTTATGTAATAGCAGAACAATCCGGCCGCTTGTTTATCTCCGGATGTCCTGCATTCAAAGCTGAAAACATACACAAGCAAATTAATCGTAATCATAAAGCCTGGTAAAAGCAAGACTGAATATCAGTGGTTACAAAATGGTGAACGGTTTTTCACCCTTGATCAGCCGAGAAATGTGATTCTGATCATCCAGCAGGGCAACTTCAGGAACAAGATGTGCCCATTCCTCCTCGTTCATCAGAGCATAAGCCATGATAATCACAATGTCGCCCTTCTGTGCCAGCCGGGCAGCGGCTCCATTAAGACAGATGACGCCCGAATCGGCAGGACCCGGAATGATATAAGTTTCCAAGCGGGCGCCGTTATTATTATTGACGATCTGTACTTTTTCGTAGGGCAGCAGATCAACGGCCTTCAGAATAGCTTCATCGACCGTGATACTGCCGACATAATTCAGATTGGCGTCCGTAACAGTGGCCCGGTGAATTTTACATCTCAGAAAGGGTCTCAGCATGATTCAGTCAGCCTCCCTGCTGGAAAGGAGTTTTTCGGTATCCGCAGTGATGTTGTCAATCAGACGCGCGCTTTGGTAACGGACTGCGCAGGCGATGATGAAGTGCCTGTCCAAAGAGGCTCCGGATCGTTTCAGCTCCGGATAATTCAGCACATCCACGTAATCAATTTTTCCGAGGATCAAGTGTTTTGCATAATAAGCTTTGACAGTTGAAATCAGACGGTCAAAATTCCTTTCTCCGAGTTCAGCAGCTCTGAGACCTGCCTGAAGCCCCTTATAAATTTCGGGGGCCTCCTTTCTTTCATTGGCACTGAGCCGCACATTTCGGGAACTCTTTGCCAGTCCGTCCGACTCTCTGACAATCGGGCAGGCAACCAGTTTCACAGGAATATGGAAAGTGCGAATAAGGCTTGAAACGATGGCTACCTGCTGCGCATCCTTCATTCCGAAGTAAACAGTATCCGGCTTGACAATATTGAATAATTTCGTCAGGACTGTCGCCACTCCGTCAAAATGACCGGGCCGGCTTTTGCCACAAAGCACATCGGTTTTGGTGTGAACCTGTACTGTCATATCGGAACCATTCGGATAAATTGCTGATTCCTCGGGGATGAAAAGGACGTCAACGCCGGCACGCTCAGCCAGTGCGGCATCCCGATCAATATTTTTCGGGTAATTGATATAATCATCCTTGTCGCCAAACTGCGTCGGATTCACAAAAACGCTGGCAATGACACAATCAGAACTTTCGCTTGCCCTTTTAAACAGCGATAAATGCCCTTCGTGAAGGGCACCCATTGTCGGCACGAAACCGACCGTTTTCCCTTTTTGTTTCTGTTCCGTCACAAACCGGGCCACTTCTGCGGGGGAAACCATACGCTTTAATCCCTCAGCCACGATCTTGTTCATTTTTACTCCTCCTATTGTCCGGAGAAGGTCCGACCCAGCGCACGAAGTACAGCGTCGCCGGCCTTCCGTCTACGTCTTTTCAAGGATCATAGCGGACTTTTCTTTTTATTTGCGTCAGGATCCGGGCCCTGTCTGTGCCGCTTTACCGATCGGAAAATGCAGCCTTGTTGTTCAGGCACGCCCCCGCGCAACTCTTATTATAACAAATGAAGCGGCATTTTTCGCAGCATAGGACGATATAATTGACCGCTTTTGCTTTAAGGCTTACGACCATTCAATGTCGGCAGAATAGATCCGCGTCATTAGCCCGTCACTATCCTTCAATAGAAGCACCCCTTCATCATTGATTCCAAGCGCTGTCCCCTCTATGACACGGCCGCCGGGCTGGCGTACTCTGATCTGTTTTCCGAGGCTGATCGCCCGCTTTTCCCACAGAGGCTTGATCACGGAGAACCCTTTCTGAAGAAAAAGTTCATAGAGTCCTTCAAATGTCAGCAGAAATAGTTGAACAAATTGCGCCAGGTCATATTTTTTTCCCGTTATCGCATAGAGCGAGGACGCTGTTGTTTTCAGTTCTTCCGGAAAATGGCTCACGTCGGAATTGACGTTAATCCCGATACCAATCACAACGGCCTTGACAAAAGTCGCTTCGGCTTGCAGTTCTGTCAGTATACCGACAAGTTTCCGGCCGTGGTACAGAATATCGTTCGGCCACTTAATGCCGCAAGACAAGCCGGCCGTCTCTTCAATGGCTTGCACGGCGGCGACGGCTGTCAGCAGGGTTAACTGCGGCGTTTGTTCAATGGGCAGACCGGGCCTGAGAATCAGACTCATGGCGATATTCTCTCCCCGCTGAGATTGCCATGAGTGGCCCAATCGCCCGCGGCCGGCAATCTGCTCATTTGTGATCACCAAAGTGCCGTCTTCGGCGCCATCATCCGCTAACTGGAGTGCTTCTTTCTGAGTTGAATGGATCGTTTCAAAGAAACGGATAGAATGGCCGAGCGTTTTTGTCTCAAGTCCTGAAGAAAGGGCAGCTTCATTAAGTCCTAATGGAGCTCCTGTCAGTTTATACCCGCTTTTCTGCACCGCCTCGATCATAAAGCCCTCCTCTGACAGCTCACGGATATGTTTCCAGACCGCGGTACGTGAGCAGCCGATCGTCTCCGAAATTTTCTGACCGGAAAGAAAACGTTCCCTGTTCTCGTACAGCATTTTCAATATTGCTTTTTTTGTTCGCCCTGCCACACTCTGAACCACGATTCAATTCCCCCAAGCTCATTTGGTACTTCGCCGGTCACAATCTTTTTTTCAAGCGCCGCAATGGCTTCCGAAAGCCAGGGCCCCGGTTTTTGTCCTGACCATTTGATCAATTCATGACCTGTCGCTGCCAGCTCCCTCCTGCTTTTGACCGGGCAGCTCCGCCAAAGGTTGTCAATTCGCTGCTCTCTCTGTTTCAGGCAATCAGTTTCTGCTTTGCCTAGTGCCGTCTCAAGCCGCTCAACGGCTTTCGCGAGTTCCGGCCCTGCATCATACACAGAGAGTCTGTCCCAGGAAAACTGTGCATAGTTCCCGTCATACTCCAAAAGCCTGCCGACATCTTTTCTTCTTGAGGCCGGCCATTTCCAAGCTTGCGCAAATCCAAACATATAGCGTATCCCCAGCGATTCAAGAAAAGCCGCCCAGCGTTCCGCGTCAGAAATCAGAACAGAGAAACGGACAGAGAAAAGGCATTGGTCTGCAGACGCATGATTCAGACAAGGCAGCACATAGATGCAGCCTGTATCGAAAAGCAGCCGGATCGCATCAGTTGCTGCTGCACCGGCGAGCAATTTGTTCATTTCCTGATCAATGCGTTCGATTGATATCTTTTTAAGTAAAGCGAAGTTCTTGCTGAATGCCAGACGTTCGGCCTCACCCAGTGAGAAATCAAGTTCTGCCACAAATCGGATGCCCCGCATCATCCGGAGCGGGTCTTCGGCGATCCGTTCCTCCGCACAGCCCACGGTCCGGAGGCGTTTTTTCTTCATGTCGTCCTGCCCTCCGAACAGGTCAATTATCTGTCCGGTCCGGTCCATGGCGAGCGCATTAATAGTAAAATCTCGCCGCATCAGATCCTTTTCAAGTGAAGATTCAAAGCTGACTTGATTCGGATGCCGGAAATCATCATAACCGCTCTCTGAACGAAACGTCGTCACTTCGTAAGTTCTGCCGCTATAAATCACGGCAACCGTTCCATGCTGAATGCCAATGGGAATGGTTCTTTTAAACAGTGTCATGATTTCATCAGGATGTGCGGAGGTTGTAATATCTACGTCATGAACCGGACGCCCTAGCAAATAGTCCCGGACTGCACCGCCGACGACATAGGCTTCAAAACCGTTTTCGGTCAGCTTGTCGAGGATGGCAGCCGCTTTTTCAAAAGGAAAATTCATCTGTGACACCTCATTTGTGCGAATAACAGGCAGGCTTTCCGCTCATGTTCATCCAGCTCATTGCTGTTTCGCCTGTTTTGCATGCATGAGCTCCCGCCAGTGAAATTCACCGCGCTTCAGTGCATGCATCATGATTTCTGCCGATGCCAGATTGGTTGCAAGCGGGATCCGGTACACATCGCTGAGCCTCAGAAGTGCATTGACATCCGGTTCATGAGGCTGAGCCGTCAACGGGTCGCGCAGAAAAACGACCAGATCCATCTCATTTGAAGCAATCATAGCGCCAATTTGCTGATCGCCGCCAAGCGGACCGGACTGAAAGCGGTGCACCTTCATCCCGGTTGCTTCCATGACTTTCAGCCCTGTTGTTCCTGTTGCGTACAGTGCGTGTTTCGCCAGAACGGACTGATAAGCGCTGGCGAACTGGACCATCTCAGGTTTTTTCTTATCGTGTGCAATCAATGCAATTTTCACTGGCAATCCCTCGTTTCAAAAAATGGTCGACAGTACCCATTTGGAAACTTAATCCAAAATATTTTCGAGTCCGTAAACCAATGTATCCAGTGACATCACGGTACGAACCGAATAACGGACACCTGTCATGAAGGAAGCACGCTCCATGGAGTCATGCCGCAGAGTTAGAAGTTCACCCTTGCTGCCGAAAAGAACCTCCTGATGGGCGATCAGACCGGGCAGGCGGACGCTGTGGATGCGCATACCATCAAAATCGGCGCCCCGTGCGCCTCTGAGCGTCTCCCTTTCGTCAGGCGCTCCCTGTTTCTTAGGTTTTCTCGTTTTTTCAATCAATTCAGCTGTCTTGATCGCAGTTCCGGACGGCGCATCTTTTTTTCCGTCGTGATGCAATTCGATAATTTCTACATCCGGAAAATATTTGGCGGCCATCTGGCTGAATTTCATAACAAGGACGGCACCAATCGCGAAATTAGGTGCAATGATCCCACCGAGCTTTTTCTCTTCCATAAGTTTTTGATAACCCTCAACCTCTTCATTAGAAAAACCTGAAGTGCCAATGACCGGCCGAACACCAAAGTCAATGGCGGCCTGAAGATTTCGTTTTCCTGCCTCAGGATTCGTAAAATCGATCAGCACGTCGGGATGCTCTGCTGAAAGGCATGCGTCAATATCTGCATAAACCGGAACATCAAGTTCGGAGATACCAAGCAATTCTCCGACCTTTTCTTTGTCGTGACCGTCGTCGATGGCGGCAGTCAATCTGAATCCAGGTGTGCCGATGATCATGCGGATCGTCTCCGACCCCATTCTGCCCCGCGGGCCGGCAACTACAATGTTGATTTGTTTTGTTTCAACCATCTTTATCTTGCCCCTTCATCCTTTTTAGTCCAGCGGTCTTTGTCACGCGTGTTAAACTTGTCCAGAACGCGCCCAAGAGCTGTTCCAAGATCAATATGTAAACTGTTTGCCATGCAGATGACAACAAACAACAGATCTCCCATTTCTTCTTCTATTGTTTTTTCAGATTCCGTCGGCTTTTTTTTCTTTTCCCCATAGTAGTGATTGACTTCGCGGGCCAGCTCACCCAGCTCTTCAGTCAGCCTCGCCGTCAAAGCCAGCGGTGAAAAATAACCCTCCTTAAACTGGCTGATGTAATCATCGACTTCTTTCTGCAGCGTTCCCATTGTTTTTTCGCCCAATGCACAGACTCCATTCTATAGCTTCGTTTCTTCCCGTGATGATTGCTGGCAAACTCGATACACTTCTTAAAAATCAACCGATAGAATTTTCCGGACAAAAATATCATACCACTGTTTGACAGAGGCGAAAACGCTGTTATCCTAGAGAAGCGGCGCAGGCTGAGAAATGGCGATATTGAACGATTGCGTGCATACGCTTATGATATAAATGGTGTAAGAGCAGTAAAGGATGTGGCACAATGAAACTCGACTTAAAGACAAAGAACATCATTTTTATCCTGATCGGAGCAGCCATCTATGCTTTCGGACTTGTTAATTTTAACATGAAGAATCAATTGGCTGAAGGCGGCGTGACCGGCCTGACACTGATTTTGTATAACAAATTTTCCATTGACCCGGCGATCAGCAACATTGTCCTGAACGTTCCCCTTTTCCTGGCCGGATGGAAATTTTTCAGAAGGAACGAATTTATTTATACTTTGATTGGGACTTTCTCACTGTCTGTTTTTCTATTTATTTTTCAGTATCTCATTACGTTTAACTTTTCACTGGCTCATGACCTGCTCCTTGCCGCTCTGTTTGCAGGCGTATTTATCGGCGGCGGCCTCGGTATCATTTTCAGGTATGGCGGGACAACCGGCGGTTCGGACATTGTTGCGCGGATCACCCATAAGAAATACGGCTGGGCGATGAGCAAAACTATGCTGATTATTGATGCCGCGGTCATCATTATATCGCTTGTCTATCTGGATTATCGTCAGATGATGTACACGCTGGTCGGTGTTTTTGTCGGTGCACGGATGATCGATATGATTCAGAAGGGCGCTTATGCTGGAAAAGCGGTGATGATTTTTTCCAGGAAAAGTGATGAGATCGCCGAGAAAATTATGAGCTCACTCAACCGGAGCCTAACCCTGATTGACGGAAAGGGGGGCTACACACGGCGTGAAATGAACGTTTTGTACTGCGTCGTCAGCCACAATGAAGTGTTCCGGCTGAAAAACCTAATTAAGGAAATTGATCCGGATGCCTTTGTGACTGTCAATGATGTTCATGAAGTATTTGGTGAAGGTTTTTCTTATCCGAAATCTTCACCAAATGGATATGATCATTCGAAAAAATGAGAAACAGATATTCGGCCCTGATTAACATTGGGGCTTTTTTAATACCCTTAGAAGATATAAAAATTTAGAAGAAGGCCTCTGCCCGCGCCTGAAGCCTTGCTAACCGTTTAATGTTCAAGTCGAAGCAACGCGCCGACTGCCCCGCTGTACTGGCCGTTTTCCGGGATGACGGGCTTGATGCCGTAGAGCCTGCTGTAGCGCATTACAATGGCTCTCATCTCCGGATTTCCTGCAAAAGAGCTTCCAATGTAAACCGCTGTTCGAACACCTTCTTTTTCCGCCGCAAAAATACTAAGAGTTGTAATTGTCTCGGCAACGAGGCCGATTACAGCTGAAACTTTGTCGGCTTCATCTATTTCTGCTGTGCCCCGAGAGGCAAGTCCAAAGTTACTTGCCGTTAAATCGCCGGGGATTGGCGGAACAGCTCCTTCATAGATTCGGGCGACCGTCAAGTCGATACGATCACGATTTCCGTGATCAGCGAGACCCATCAAGGTTCTGAAATGATGCTTGCCCGTCAGAAGTTCGGAAAGGCCTATCAAGGTCCCTCCCCCGATGCCCGAGCCGCCGATCCGGCGTTGCGTATTTCCGTCCACTAAGTGGATAGACGTTCCGGTGCCGCAGTTAGTCAGAATAAAACGATCCGTTGCCCTTTCTGAAGCTTTTTTCAGAAAAAAGCGCACTCCGCTGCAGGAAGCTTCGAACTCCGGGATCAGGTGGACTTTTTGTTGCAAGAGTTTTTCCTGCAGCATGGAAGCTCCCCCACCGGTCAGGCACAAATCCGTATCCGATAGGTCATCGTTCAGCCAGCGGGCGCACTGACCCAGTTCATCGGCCATAAAGCTCCGAAATTTCAGCCCATCTGCATCTCTGATAGCCGCCTTGATCAAAGTGCCGCCCACATCAATGCCCGCTTTTCTTTTAAACCCCAATGAAAAATCCTTCTTTCAGAAATTTGCAGTCTTTTTTTCTTTTCATCGAGTCCGCTTTCGATTACAATACTAGATATTGCATTTAATTATACTAGATATGTTCCATTGTAAACAATTTTGAGGGGTTGTGGATGAGCAGTGAAAAGTGAGTTGCCGGCAACAACAGAGTTAAGTGCAGAACAGCATAAGAAAAAGTCCGGTGCTTTGTATGCCATCGGAGCATATTTCATGTGGGGGCTTTTCCCGTTATACTGGATTCCATTGAATCGGGTGCCTGCCATTGAAATTCTGGCGCATCGGATTCTCTGGGCACTGGTTTTCATGATCAGCCTGCTGTGGGTTTCCGGAAAATGGTCTACCTTCCTGAAACAGTTGAAGGAACTCTTTCACAATCTCCGCAACCTGTTTCTTGTCTTTGCCGCAGCACTGCTGATCAGCCTGAACTGGTTCATCTACATTTGGGCCGTAACGAATAACCATGTCGTTGAATCCAGCATGGGCTATTATATTAATCCGCTTGTCAGCATCGTGCTGGGGATCTTGATTCTGAAGGAAAAACTGACAATCCCGCAGGTCGTGGCGGTAGTTCTCGCTGCTTGCGGTGTTCTTGTCCAGACAGTTGCTTTCGGCCAGCTTCCGCTGATTGCTTTGACACTCGCTTTTTCATTTGGTTTCTATGGATTGACCAAGAAACTGATCAAAATCGACCCATCTATTGAACTGACTTTTGAAACACTTTTTGTGACGCCCGTTGCGCTTTTCTACTTGGTCCACGTTCAGATTTCCGGGACGGCTGCGTTTGCAAATGGCTCTCTTCTGACAACGTTGCTGTTAATCGGAACCGGTGTCGTCACGGCGGTGCCTCTGCTCTTTTTTGCTGAAGGTGCGCAGCGGATTTCACTGACCATGATCGGCTTTTTTCAGTATATTACCCCTACGCTTTCACTCTTGATTGGCATTACTGTTTATAAAGAAGCGTTTACGCTTGTCCAGCTTATTTCATTTTCGTTCATCTGGCTTGCGCTGCTTGTTTTTTCATTATCGGGTTTAAATTTTAAGAAGCGCGTCACCTCTGAAGGCCGGGCGGCTCAATCCGGTCATCAATAAGAAAAGGTCATTCTAAACAATTTTGATAAATAAACAGAATCGGCGGGAAAAATGGATCATTTTCCCGCCGATTGATTCGCATCATTTAAACAATTTTTAATACCGGCTGAGTGAGTAAAAGTATAAGAACCAAACAGCATGCTGCTGCTCATCCTTGGCTATCCGGTAAAAGATCGATTTTATTTGTTCGTTAGGTGCCATATCCCCTGATTCCAGATAAAAGTCAACCGTATTCTGCTCATCTTCGATCGCGTGACGCAGTCCTTCCAGATACGTATTCGGACACGTTCCCGTCTGATGGGGCTGGTAGGTTTCACCGGTAAGCTGCTGGTATAGAGCAGAGAACACTTGATAATGGTGCATCTCATCGCCGCGTATCTCACCGATCTGCTGCCGTTCGTGTCCTGTACGCGCTTGATTCATCAGCACCTCATAACAAGTGATTGCATTATACTCACCGGTGATCGCTGTTCTGAGCCGTTCAATAAGCTGACTGTTCACTCCCGGATCATCAGGTCTAAATTCATCCATTGCGCTTCTGACCTCCCTCGTTCATCCCATTCTCTAGTTTATGCACGGCAAATGAGAAAGGTACCCAGTTTAATAAAAGGGCAGAAGTACGAATCGATTTCAAATCAGGGGCTATGCCGAGACCGGATTAAGAGAATCAGCGATCAGAGTACGGGAGGAATCCGGCGTTTGGTAGCCTGTTCGAACCCGTAAGCAAGCTCGATCAGTTTCGGTTCGCTGAACGCAAGTCCAGTGAACGTAATACCGATGGGTTCTCCGGCGCTTGTATAGCCGGCAGGAACAGTAATGGATGGATACCCTGCTTTTGCGGCAATATCGCAGCCTGAGTAATTGGCGAAAATCAGCGCATCAAGATGGCGCGCCTTCAAGACAGCGTCTATACCTTCTTTCCGCGACAAACGGATATCATCCGCGCGGTCAGCCAGATACTGCTTTTCTCCCAAATCGCTGCTCAATGCTTCCGATTTTTCAAGCACAGCCTGTCCATATTTCAAAGCTTTATCTGCATGCTCCTTATTATAGTTAATAACATCGGCCAGACTGTGAACCGGTGAGTCTGAAGGAAGTTTCTCAAGATACTGGTTCATGTCCCATTTAAATTCACGATACATGACGGATGATTTATGTTTTTCAAGCGCTTCGGATGAGGCAATGACAACGGGGTCCAAGATCGTTGCTCCCTTTGCTCTCATATCATCAAGTGCTTGATTGATCAGCTTCACTTGTTCCTCACTCAAAGATTCCAGATAATGTCGGTCGATGCCAAGCCGGGCGCCTTTTAATCCCCCATGTCTCAGATAAACGGTGTAATCCTTTTTCACATCACCCTGGCTCCAGACCGTTTCTTCATCATCTTCGTCGACCCCGGTCATTGCATTCAGTAAGAGAACAGCATCTTTGACAGTACGCGCCATTGAACCTGCTGTATCCTGGCTATGGGCGATCGGAATAATGCCGCTGCGGCTGATAACGCCTACGGTTGGTTTGATGCCGACCAGTGAATTGGATGACGCAGGGCTCAGAATTGAACCGGATGTTTCTGTTCCGATGCCTGCGGCGGCGAGGTTCGCAGCCACTGCGGCGCCCGTTCCCGCACTTGATCCGCCGACATCAAACGAAGCTCCATACGGATTAAGCACCTGTCCGCCGAGTGAGCTGTAGCCGTTTGGCATATCTTTTGCAATGAAATTAGCAAACTCGGTCAGATTAGCTTTCCCAAGTATAATGGCCCCTGCCGCTTTCAACTGGCTGACCACGAAGGCATCCCTGGCTGGTTTATTGCCGGCCAGAGCAACGGAACCCGCTGTTGTATGGAGCGGACTCTCGGTATCGATATTGTCCTTAACAATCAGGGGTACACCGAAAAGCGGACCTACATCCGGTGAAACCGACCGCTTCACATCGCTTGCTTCTGCATCGTGAAGTGCCTCGGGATTAATTTCAATAAAAGCATTTAATTTTGGGCCCGTACGGTCAAATTTTTCTATCCGATCCAGATACATCTGCACCAGATCTTTTGATGTGACTTGTCCCATTTTCAGCGCCTTCTGTATGTCGGAAATAGTGGCTTCCTCAATAACGAAAGGGCGGCGCTTGGCGACCTCCTGTTTTAAATACATACCGGCTGTTAAAGCTGCTGCCGTAGCACCAGTCAGTGCTGCAGCCCACGCAAATTTCTTCTTCTTGGACATATTGGCTCACTCCGTTGAATGAATTCATGGTCTCAACAATCTGACCGGTGATTTAAAATTCTCTATTATCTTACAGTTATATCGAATAACTTGCAATGTTGCTAGAATCTAAAAAAGAGACGCTCTGTACGATTGGGCAGGGAGCACGGTATTGCTTCCCTTTTTCAAATGCTGCAACAAAAAAAGGACTTAAGTGGTCCCTTAAGTTCCGCTGTCGGTTCAGAAACCTGGCCGCAACGTATATCGATATGTCGTTCGTTTCTTTTCAATATAATAGTGCAGCAACCGGGCTAAATCGATTTTATGTTGTCCTCGTTCAGGTTTTGTTTACCTGCAGCCGCATCATCCGCTTCCATTTGGAACGGCGCACTGTTTCCACGAAACCGGCTTTTTCAAATGAAGCGGGTATCCCTGTCCAGAGGAAAGTTCCGGGTTCTTTGTCGCTGTACGGGACTTCTGGGTATGCTTCGATAATTTCTGCACCGTTCATTTGGCAGAAGTTTACGGCTGCTTTAACCAAATCATAGGATAAGCCCCTTCTTCTGAATCGCTTTGACAGGAAGAAACAGCTGATCGACCAGACGGGCAGATCGTCTATCCTTCTAAAAACCCTGGATTTATTGAGCCTGATATACTGCTCTCTCGGCGCTGCTGCACACCATCCGATTGGTTCTTTCCCCCGGTACAAAAGTATACCAACGGCCTGTCCCTCAGTCACCAGGGCCTTCATCTTCTGTTTGTTGCTTTCCCCTTTATTCGCATCGAAATCTGACTTGGCCAGTCGCCAGCTCATGCACCAGCAACCGCCGCACGCCCCTTTATCACCGAAGAGCGCAACGAAGTCGTCCCAATGTTCGAGATCAAGCGAAAATGCACTCAGGCGCTCCTCTTTATTCTCATAGGCAAACAAACTGTTTTCCCCCCATCCGTGCACACTGCTTGTAAAAGTTAATGCCATTATACCAGCCTGCTTTCCGCGGTACAAACACTATGGAATATCCCGGAAATATCATTTCACCGCTCAGGACATCTATAAAATTTTTCTGAAAAGGGAATGAATGGTCTTATGGCGAAAGTATTAAAAGGCCATTAAAAAATATTGGCTTAACGCGGCAATCCTGAACGATAGGAAAAGAGGATGAGCATATGGATATACTGGAAGGCAAAAACAGGTACTTTATCCGGGATGAAGAAGGCATTGAAATCGGTGAGCTGACTTACACACTCAAAGGCGACTCCGTACTCAGCATCGACCATACTTTTGTCGATCCAAAATACAGGGGGCAAAAGCTGGCACAGCAGCTGGTCCGGACGGTTGTCGATAAGGCAATCAGAGAGAATAAGAAAATCATTCCGGCATGTTCCTACGCCAGAGCGCAGTTTGACAGAGTGAAAGATTATCAGAAAGTCGAATATACCGGTATATTTTGAACCTGCCTGCTCCTCTCGTCAATTTTTTGAACAGGGATATTAAAAACCTGAGGCTGAATTTCTCAGGTTTTTTCATTTATTTTGTTGTTACATTTTCTCCAGCTATCAGGCTGCGGCTTCAGTGCCGGATCATTCGGGATAGCCAGCCGCGCCTCCTCCTGCCCGTCTCACTTATTTCACGAAGGCGCGTAACCAGCGCTCTGTCTCTCAGTTCAATCCGCCGTTCCATTTCACGATCATATTTTTGCACGACCTCCTCAGCTGTTTTCTCAGCAGCCGTCGCCGCAACCTGTTCAACCATCAGCCTGAACTGAGAAGCAGAAAGTGAGATCCCGGTCTCCGTAATCTCAGGCTCCTCCCATTCGAAGAGGGATGGATTTTCTTCAGTCCGCAGCTCAGGAGTGGCACTGCACTGATTCACCACTTCACCGGCGGAAGTTTCAATTGTATGCCCTCTGCGCATCAACGTGATCATACGCTGCACTGCCATGATGTCTGAATCAAAATAAATCCTCTGATTGCTTTTGTTCCTCGTGAAAACATAGCCTTTCTTCTCCAGAGCCAGTGTCATCCGCCTGAGTTTACTCAGAGTGATCTGCAGTTTATCGGAAACTGTTTTTGTAAAATAGCCAATATTTTCTCTCCCGGATCGCATCCGACCATGCCCCGTTTCTATATAAGTATATGTTACTTATATAGTTAGACACAGAACCCTGCGAATCCTTTTTGAAATTAAATAAATTTAGAGCAAATCATAATTTTTTATTAAACTCATTCTTGAGGAACAGGATCAGCTGTTAATATGTGTGCTGCATCTGTGTCGTATTCACATGATAAATTGATATTCACGTCCACCGACATATGCACCTCCGCGCACCCAGATTAGCAAAGGTAATTTCTCCTCCGATTTTTTTGAGAAGGACCAAACCCGTTGTTTCCTTCTCGAACTTTGAGTGGCAGCTGAGATTGCTGAGTTTTGTCGTCCTTACCGCTTTTGATGATCAGTAGGTCTCCTCAATTAATGAGATCCTGATCGGATGCTTTTTCAAATTAACGACAATTTTCAAGATCCAGATTCTCCTTACTTTGATGTTTTTTTGTTTACATAAAAATAGTTATGTAGGTTCATGAAAATTCTCATATTCTCTCAAAAAATTATGTCCCTGTGAGAGAAAAATAGATGGCGCTTTCCCCCGTTTCCCTCCGTGCGTATTGCAAGAATAAAATACAAGTTAAATTTGAGCACTTACAATTTTGCTTTTCCCCGCAGTTTGCAATCACCCGGTCAATAGCGACTAGGTGATATGTTGACACCTCAGTCGAGAGCGGCAGATTGACCTTCAGAGCAAAGGCGAACGGTTTGACTATGCGCCGCATGCAATCTGCTTGAAAGGTGGATTTTGATTCTTTAATAAGGAAGTTAATGCAAGGATCTCGAGAACATACATGATTGGTACTTTTTACTTTTATTCCTGTTTCTGTTGTAAAAGTTCTTTAATCTCCCCGATTTCGGACTCAATGCGCTCTAGACGTGCTTGAATATCATCGATTTCTTCTCCTGCTTTGTAGTTGATTGAAAAATCGATAATTGATTCCCGTTTGTCACGGGCGGCAGAACGATTCTGACTCATCATGATAAACGGTGCCTGAAAAGCGGCGATAAATGAGAGACAAAGATTTAAAAGAATAAAAGGCGGTTTATCAAATTTTAGTACTCCGGTCAGGCCAATTACATTCCAGACAATCCAAAGTGCAAGAAAAACGCCAAATAATATGATAAACCGCCAGCTGCCGCCAAACCGGGCAATATAATCTGATATCCGGTCCTTTGCCTTCGTCTGCCTGACATATTCCGAGTTCAGCTGCCGAACAATTTCCGATTCATATTCATCAACAAGCCGGTCAATTCGGGTCAGGCTTTCATCATTCAGGTCAATATCGAATCCTTGAATATTTTTATCATCTTTTTTCCTATTGTTGTCCTTATTATCCGTTGAACGCCACATCAGGAATCCGTCCTCCGTCTATTATTAGTTAAAAAAAGGAACGGCAAGCAAAATTATCGATGCCGCGGCCATTAGAAAATAATTTGCTCCAGCTGAAAGCTTCTGTCTGCCTTGTCCCTTGTAAAAACCATGAAATTGGAATTTATTGCGATAAAAGATAAAGATAAATATCAAGTCCGCAATAGTGATCAGAAAATAGCCCGTTCTCCCAACTGTCATGTCCAGTAAATGATAAATCCATATTACACCGAAATCAAACAGAGTACCAAGAATCAGAATGATGAGAATAATTCTCGGGATTTCCAGAAACGGACGCAACATTGGATCGTCTCCTTCATCGTTTATCAAGATCATGATCGATAATTTTATTATCTCGCAATTGTTATGATTCTCAATTCATTGAGCAAAAATTAGTAGAAACTTGGCAAAAAAATAAATCTTTGGGATATGGCTTCAATGGCCGAGAAAAGCTTATATTCTCCCTTAAAACTTTACAAATCTCTTGTCCAGGACTTACAATAATAATGCCTGCGCTAATATTGCCCTATTAAACTATGCGTGTGTGTCGAATTTATTTATCACTGGGGTGAACTTGGATGTTTTCAAAGTCTATAGATGGATTTCATCAAATAGAGTGCCAGATATCTAAAGGAATTAATCGCTATTTTGAAAAAAAGGCGTTGAATGTTTATTTCCGGACGATTACTAATATTGGAGGAGCTGTGGCAGAGATCCTTGTTGTTCTTTTTCTGCTCGCTTTTTCTCACGGGCGCCTGCATCAAACGGCGGAAGCTTGTGCGGTTTCCCTGACGGTCAGCCATCTGATCGTGCAGATACTGAAAAAAATGTTCCCGAGAGTGCGGCCTTATCTTGCTTTGGACGGTATTAAAGTTCCGGCCCATCCATTAGCTGACCATTCCTTTCCATCCGGACACTCGACAGCTGTTTTCTCGGTTGTTATTCCGCTGATCATGTACCACCCGTTTCTGGGTGTCTTTCTTCTGCCGCTTGCCTTGAGCGTTGCAGTGTCACGTATTTTTCTCGGGCTTCATTACCCGAGTGATGTGCTGGCCGGAATACTTATTGGATCGACGACCGGCATGATCGTTTTTTCTCACATGATGGCTATGGTTGCTTTTTAACGGCAGTGTAAACCGGGGCGTAGCGCGATTCTTTTGCTTAAAAGTACTGCGTGTCATTTTTCCGCTCCGTTCTTTATCTTTGTTAGTAGTTATGTTTTGGTCGCCGGAAAAATCGTTAATGTAATGTTTGTGCTTTTCGGTTCTGCATTTCTGACTGCCGGCTGCCAGGAAATCTATTTTATCATTCTTTTTATCACTCTATTTAGCTGATTTGAATGATTCACTTGCACTTTGTTAATCAAATTAAAAAAATCGGTCCTCACTATTTCGGGAGGACCGATTTTTTTCCTTTATCTACCAATTGACTTCTTTTCCGGCAAATGTTTTTCAACAAAATCAAAGATTTTTGAAAAATAAAGCTTTGGATTAACGAATGAGGATGAAGCATGCGGCGCACCTTTTACAATCAGTAGCTCCTTATCAACCGGAGCAGCTTCATAAACTTTATAGACCATTTCTGTCGGCACATACGTATCTTTTTCGCCGTGAATAAACAGCATCGGCACTTTGGCCTTTTTCAGCTGCTCCACTGAAGAAGCCTGATAGATACTGAAACCGGCTTTGCCTCTGATCGCTTTGTCAGCCAGCGGCAGAACCGGAAAAGCCGGCAATGAATAAAGATTGTGAAGTTCATAGGAAAACTCGTCAGCAACCGAAGTATACCCGCAGTCTTCGACAATCGCAGCCACGTTTTCCGGCAAATTTTCACCGGCTGTCATCATCGCTGTTGCAGCACCCATGGAAATCCCATAGACAACAATCTTTGCCGCCGGATCCAGGTCGACAATGCTGTTAATCCACGCGACGATGTCCAGGCGGTCGTCCCAGCCCATGCCGATGTAGTCACCCTCGCTTTTACCCGCACCCCGCAGATCGGGCACAAGCGCGTTGAAGCCATGTTGCGCGAACATTGCCACGAAGAAGAACATATCGGATCCCTGATTCGTGTAGCCATGCAGAGGGATGACCCATTTATGACTGTCCGCATGTGTATAAAAACGGTAAGCATGCAGCTTCAGCCGGTCATTTGACACGAGAAATACATCTTCCGGTGAATTTTGTTCAATAAAAGCATCTCTCATGTGCGTCTGATTCTTAAGCGTATTCTTTACAGATTCCGGAATCGGCTCCTTCGTCTCGCCTGAACTCAATGCACCGGCAAGCTGTGCTTTATCATTGCGGGCGATCGCCAACTTGTAGAAGTATCTGCCGACCATATCTGCAGCGACTTTAAAAAAGGCAGCGGTACTCGTCAGAACAACGGACGAGATAATGATCCCCTTCTTTACATCCTACTTATCCTTTGGTACCCTGTTCAGTTTTGATTGTGCTTCAGATGTTATGGTTTCCATTTTCCTTCACCCCGCATCAATCTGGTAAAAAAGTACCAGTTTCTTAGTTGCAACATCATCCTTATATTCATTTTATAACGAGTAAATGGCACATGAAAGTCATTTGACTGAGAATCTACCCGTTGGGATACAAAACCATTGTGTCTATATATTTATAAGAATCGAAGCGACGTTTGAAAATATGGCCCTTACTTTTTCATCAATGGAAAACAGCGAAAATGATCAGACTCATCACTAAGGAGGAACCGACACAGATGGGCCAGCCGCGGAATAATTCCTTAGTAAACATCACCTGGCGCTCTTTTTCAGTCGGACAAAATCCGAGCACCAGCGCGCCTCCTGATGAGAAGGGAGAAATTGCCGCCGACAGGCCGCCGATGACAATGCACGTATACAATAGAATCGGATTTAAACCTGTCAGATGGGCGACTGACGGAACGATCGGAAACAAAGCCGGCGCAACGACACCGATCAGGCTGCTGAATGATGTCATAATCGCCGCAATCAGGCATAAAGAGATCGGCACAAGAAAACCGGGCACACTCGATCCGACCCAGTTCGCCAGCAGCTGAATGGTCCCTGCCTTGATCGCCACCCCGATCAAAATGCCTACACCAGAGATCATTAACAGTGTATGCCATGGCACCCTTTCAATCACGCGCTTCTCATCGGCCAGCTGCAGCAAAGAAGCGATAACAGCGAAGAAAATAGCGACCAGTCCGACATCAACTTTTGAACTGATATAAGTCAGCACGGTATTGCCCGGGGCAAACGCATGCAGAATGGCCGGCAAGAGAAGCACGATCACAAACAGCGCGATGAGATAAAGGTTTATTTTCTGCTTGTGATTGAGCGGCTCTGGTTTGTTCATTTCCAGACTTTCGATTTCTGTACGAAGCGCTTTACGATTTTTTCTAAGACTGATCAGCGTGACGATCACTAGAATAGCAATAATTAAATACACAATAAAAATAGCCGATGATTCGGTAAAAGCAAAGCTGTTACTATATCCCTCACTGGATATCAGGCCTCTGAAAATGACACCGTTGGCACTGATCATAAAGTTGGCTCCGGCCTGGGCCCCGAAGCTGGCACACAGCGCGCCGATCAGCGGATCGAGACCAATCCGATCACAGGCAAGCAAAGTCATCGGAACAAGCAGGACCATTATCGCATAATAGCCGGCGCCCAGAGCTGACATCAGAATTGCTGAAAAAAGGATGACCAGCGGCATTAAAAATGGATGCTGACGGCTTCGGTACAGGAAATAACCGGATATTTTCTCAAGTGTCCCGTTGACGACTGCAAAGTTGAAAAAAAGCGTGACAGCCAGTATGACGAAGAAAATCGATATCGGCCACAAAGCGATAATTTTCGCCGGCTCCATCTTCAGAATGAAACTGCCGATGAGATAAGCAAAAGCAATGGCCAGAATTCCAGTGTTGATTTTTGTCTTATAACTGATTGCGATTGAGAGAATAATTGCCAAACCAATAACCCAACTAATCACCCTGATCACCTGATCCATTCTGTATTTTTTCACTGTATACGCCTTGAGGCCGATGAATTGAAAATAATTAGAAAACAGCTGATACGTGCTATTGAAGTGTTTCCCGATTGCTCCGGACGTAAGCATAAATAACAGCAGGTTTTTCAAAAATTATGTATGTGAAACTAATATTGATTAAAAACTCGCAAAATATCAAAAATTTTTTTCGCTTAATTACAAGATTACAGCAAAATAAGAGAATTTGCATTACATATTACAAAAACGCATGGAAAATATATCGACAATGTAATGATTTAGACGCATATTTCATATGATTATTCCTTGATTAATCCGGCTTTTTATTCCTTTTGCTTTCTTCTTTCGTCTCTCGCCGCCGTTCTTCTTTCTTCAACAAACCGTATTGGATCCTCGTATTATCGATTACCGTTTTAGCATCTCTCAAAGTCCGGCGCGCCTGCTTTTGCTTCTGCTGCAATTGCGCATCGGAATAATGAGACAGTTTCTCTTGTGTCTCCACCGTCTGATCATAAC
This sequence comes from Sporolactobacillus pectinivorans, assembly GCF_002802965.1. Classification (NCBI taxonomy): domain Bacteria; kingdom Bacillati; phylum Bacillota; class Bacilli; order Caryophanales; family Sporolactobacillaceae; genus Sporolactobacillus; species Sporolactobacillus pectinivorans. Next base: position 2,254,482 of record NZ_NXGA01000001.1, read on the forward strand.
TGTGCTTTACTAAATAATAAGTATATCTACCTGCACCGGTAAAGCCCTGTCCAATACTTTTCCCGGAAGGATGTTCGCTGAATGCAATGACTCTCGAAACAAGACGGCTGCTCACATACTTGTCCCAAAGTGTGATCAATGGCCCGGCAAAGAATGCGATAATGATGGTCGCCAAACCGATCGGCCCTCTCGCAATCAATGCTGCGATCATAAAAGCGATATCCTGAGCGATGCGGCAAAATCTGTACTTGATATGCAGCCTGTTGGAAGCAATCGGCGCGATGGCATCATAAGGCGCAACTCCCAAATTAGCGGACATGTATAAGGATGTACCCAATGTAAATAACAGCAACCCTAAAAGACCATTAACGATCATCGTCAGGATCGTCGCATGATAGTGAAAAAATAAAACATAAAATCTGGAGAACCAGTCGATCATAAAACCGGCGAACACCATATTAATGATCGTTCCAATCCCAATCTTTTTCCGATCTAACAAAACGACAAAAATGATAATGACCACATTGACAAGCAGCTGATAAATGCCCAAACTCAGATGTAATTTACTCGATACGCCAATATTGAGAGCGGTAAAAGGATCAAGCCCAATCTTCCCCTGTTTGCACAACGTTGCACCTAAAGCTAGGATCGCTACGCCGATCAAAGAGAATATTGTTTTTGAAAAAAGTTCCCGCCAGCGCTGCCCGTTTTTTGACCGTCCTGACATTATCCAACCCCCGCTTGATCAAAAAATATAAAAAGAGTCATCTACAAAAGAAGTATCCCCTTTTCAGTGATTCGACATGCAAACGGGTTGTCCCTAACAAGTTAATGAACTGAGATCTCTGTACTGAATCAAAACGAAATAAATGGGATATGGTCGTTACGCTTTTTCGCCAATTTCTTCAGTGTAATTTTTTGCAATACTTCAGAACATCGTAGTAGAACTTCGGTAACAATCATCAAATTTCATGGTTTATCAGATTTAGCCAGCCATGCTTAAAATGAAGTGGGAAAAAAAGCTAAGCTTTTGGGTAGTCCGTGTTTTATTAGGGGGAAGCCAAATTGCAATGAGAAAAAAGAGAGCCATTTATGTAAAAAGACCTCCAGTATGGTATCTGAAGGATATTATAGCAACTCTAATTTATTCATTTCCGATATGATATAGTTAAAATCGGGCAGTGTCATTTTTCCGATAGAGTCATGGGCTTTATCTTTAACCTGATTTTGCAAGTCATGAAGGGAATAACGAAGGATTGGCGTTCCCCTACACCAGAATTGTCTTTCAAAACCGTCTTTTCGCCAATTTAAAATAGGAATCCTAAATTCATCATACCATCTAAGGGAACTATGTCTGGGCTGACTGGTTGTAGAAACGACCAAATAGTTCTCAGGATCTTGTCGTCAATAATAATTACCGGTCGCCTACCTGGATCATCGGAATCGGAATAGGTAAAATTCAAATAGCTGTTTCAATTGATGCTTTTCTTTCACCGCAATATTCAGGTTACTTCCCCACTGATTAAAAGATTTTGTTATTTCATCTGTTAACTCAGAGAGAATCAAAGCAGCATCAAGGATTTGTTCCTTGTTTACTTATCTTTCTTGGAAAAAAATGATTGGGTTTGATCAATCGGGATCGGATAAAATGTAGGCTGGCCCAATGCTTTCAAGTAAACGAGATGAAGCAGGTTTCCATGATTCTTTTTATCATTTTTTAATTTCTCTATAAAAGCCGGCGTGCCAATCAACACTGAATTTAACGGCAATCCTACGGCTTGTAATCTCTCTGTCAGCAGATCTGTTATACCCTGAGGCGACAAGCCGCAATTTTCAAAAAGTCGGGTTAACTGGACCATTCCAATACTGATTGCTTCGCCGTGGGCTAATTTCCCGTCAGACAGTAATTCAATTGCGTGGCCGATCGAGTGGCCAAAGTTTAAAAATTGCCGGTGCCCTTTTTCTTTTTCATCCTCCATGACAACGCTCGCTTTATACGCAACACTCCTGTAAATCAATTCATATCCGTACTTGAGAATATCTTCCGGCTGATTAATCTGTTCAATCATTTGCCAAAAAGAGCCCCCTGCGAGTGCCGCCATTTTGACTATTTCAGCGTAACCTTCAACGACATAACGTTGTGGCAGTGTCGCTAACATATCAGGATCAATGAAAACAGCGTCTGGTTGATAAAAGGTTCCAACCATATTTTTTCTCATATCCAGATCAATTGCCGTTTTACCTCCGACACTGCTGTCTACCTGTGCAAGTGTTGACGTGGGCATCTGAATCAGTGCCAGTCCCCGCATAAACGTTGAAGCCACAAAGCCCGCCAGGTCGCCCACAACACCGCCGCCTAATGCCAGCACGCTGTCTGTCCTCGTAAAATGATCAGCGGCCAATTTCTGATATAAGTGAACAGCTGTTTGCCAGGTTTTCGAGGTTTCTCCCGCCGGCACGGGATAAGCTTTCACAGTAAATCCCGCAGTTTTTAATTCTTTCACCACTTGTCGCTCATATAACGGCGCTACATTACTGTCGCTGATCACGGCAATCTTGCGTGATGTCCAGAGCTGTGAGACGAACATTCCTATGTGGTTTAATAGTCCCCTTTCAATTCGCACAGTATATCGTTTTTGGGGTAAATCCACTTGAACGTTCTCCATAGTCAGCCCTCCCAGGAATCCATCAATTGCCTGAGTGCAAAAACATGTGCGCTCATCGCTAAGTAGTTATCTGGTTTTAACGCTTGAGGACCATCGGAAAAGGCATGTTCCGGGTCGTCGTGTATTTCGACGATCATCCCACTCGCGCCGCTTGCTGCACCTGCATAGGCCATTGGAGCGACCAGATCCCATGCACCAACCGCATGACTTGGATCCACAATAATCGGGTAATGAGTCAGCTTTTGCAAAACGGGCACGGCTCCCAAATCAAAAGTATTGCGGGTGTATTTGTTATCAAATGTGCGAATGCCACGTTCAATCAACATAATGTTGTGGTTACCCCCACTGGCAATGTATTCCGAAGCATTGAGCAGATCATCAATCGTTGCGGCCAGTCCTCGTTTCAGTGCGACCGGAATCCGCGTTTTACTGACCGCTTTTAATAACGAGAAATTCTGCATATTGCGGGCGCCAATCTGAAATACATCTGTGTACTCGGCGACCATTGGTACATGGGTTTCATCCATTACCTCGGTAATCACGTCCATTCCGTTTTCATCAGCTGCTTCACGCAAAAATCGTAAACCCTCTTCACCTAACCCCTGAAACGAGTATGGAGTGGTGCGCGGTTTGAACGCCCCGCCGCGCAATAGTGTTGCGCCGCCTTGTCTAGCAACTTTTGCCATGCGCCGTATATGCTCTTCCGATTCAACGGAGCATGGTCCGGCCATCATCGTGAAATCACTGCCGCCAATCTGCGAATGCGGTAATTTGATCCGTGTGTCTTCCGGATGAAACATGCGGCTGCCCAGCACATAGGTTGATGTCTTCATCTTCACTTGGTCAATCGCTGCGGATTCCTGATCTGTAAAATCAAAGTGATCCAGATCAATCACGGCCAGATAGTTGTTATTCACAAAGACCTGTTTACGCATTCGGGCAAATTTTACTTTGAGTTCATCAACAATTGTTGTGTTTATTGGTTGTTTTAATTGAATAATCATCCTTTTTCCCTCACTTAGTTAGATAATTTTTTTATTTCTGCCCCAGTCAAAATCATCAGGTGGTATTTCTTTCGCCAATTTCCGATAGCTGGCTACCACGTGTTCCACTTTGAATCCGTATGCCGGAATAAGGTCTCCCGCAGCACCACTGGCGCCAAATGTATCGATACCTAAGCTGACGCCATCCAGTCCGACGAAACGTTCCCAGCCAAGTGTGGTCCCCATTTCTATAGAAATCCTTCGGCGTACTCGAACGGGTAATACGGATTCACGGTACGTACGGCTTTGCCGGTTAAACCGATCAAAACTTGGCATCGATACCACCGAAACATCATAACCCTCATGGGATAAAACCTGCTGGGCGTTCATGGCCAATTGAACCTCGGAACCCGTTGCGATTAAAATGCCGTGAGGCACCGTTCCATTTTGTGGAGAGAGAACGTACCCCCCGCGATGAACGCCGTCTTGCGCTAACTGTACAGTGTTTTTCAAAACGGCCAATTTCTGCCGGGACAGGATCAACACTGTTGGATGATCTGTAGATTGCAGCGCCGCCTTCCATGCCTCCACCGTTTCATTCGCATCAGCAGGCCGAATCACCGAAACATTGGACATTGCCCGCAGGCTCATTAAATGCTCAATAGGTTCATGGGTCGGCCCATCTTCTCCGACTGCAATGGAATCATGAGTGAAAATATAAATTACGGGCAGCTTTTGCAGTGCAGCGAGCCGAATAGCGGCGCGCATGTAATCAGAAAAGACGAGAAACGTCCCGCCAAAAATTCTGCTGCCCCCGTGCAACATGATACCATTTAAAGCCGCCCCTTCAGCAAACTCACGCACGCCAAATGCAATGTTGCGCCCGGATCGATTGACAGCAGTAAACAAGTCCTCATCATCCATGTTGGTTTTATTGGAACTGGCCAGATCGGCGGATCCGCCCCACAAGAATGGAATTTTATGAGCCAGAGCCTGAATCGCGCTATGACTTGTATCGCGACTTGCAGCACTTGTGCCCACTTGATACTTGGGTAAAACGTCCTGCCAATTTTCCGGCAATTGATGATCCAGTGACTGTTTCAATTGCTGTGCGAGCGTAGGTTGACGGATCGCCAATGCTTCAACTCGATGGAGCCACTGTTCTTCCGCAAAGGTGCCGCGCTGTGCAACCGTTCCTTGAAAACGATCATAAATCCCTTGGGGAACCGTAAATTCGGGAAAGTTCCAATTTAATCGTTTCCTTAGCTCCACTATTCCTGTCGCACCAAGCGGCGCGCCATGAACCTTATTTGTGCCTTGATTCGGGGCACCAAATCCGATCACGGTCTTTATCTCAATAATCGTAGGTTCAGCTGTTTGTGTTTTCGCTTCGATAATCGCTGCGTCAATGGCTTCTAAATCATTGCCGTCTTCAACACGTTCATAGTGCCAGCCATAGCTTTCAAAGCGTCCGCAAACATCATCTGTAAACGAAAGATGGGTTGGTCCATCCAGTGAGACAGCATTTGAATCATACAAAACGATTAATTTGTTCAACTTAAGATGACCCGCCAAACTGGCCGCTTCGTGGGAAATACCCTCCATCAAATCCCCATCCCCACATAACACAAACGTATGATGGTTGACCACTTTAGTTGGTCCCCGATTATATCTCGATCCTAAGTGGGCTTCAGCCATAGCCATACCGACAGCCATGCCCAACCCTTGTCCTAATGGGCCTGTTGTCGCATCGACACCACTGACGACACCAAGCTCCGGATGCCCCGGTGTATGGCTGTGAAACTGGCGAAACTGCTTTAAATCGTCAATCGACAGTTGAAATCCCGCCAAATGCAGCAAACTGTACAGCATCGCTGAACCATGACCTGACGATAGAACAAAGCGATCGCGGTTAAACCATTGAGGATCCTTAGGATTAATGTGTAAATGATTGCGCCATAATACATAAGCCATCGGTGCTGCACCGAGTGGCAACCCCGGGTGCCCTGAATGAGCACGTTCAATACTCTCACAACTCAACATCCGAACGGCATTCACACTTAATTGATCGATTGCGTCAAACTTCATCTTTAATCCCACCTCGTACGTTAGTTATCGTTCTACAGCTATATCTACAGCACGTTTTCACCGCCCGTCTGCCGCGCATATCGCGTATGCAAAAAGCCCCACGGTTGTCAGTAAACCGTGGGACTTTAAGAAACCACCCCAACAAAATGGGGGTATAAAAAAGCCACACAGCTTATTGACAATTCTCATTGCAACATCTATGTGGCTTCGTTTTTAATGGATATACAAAACGACTTTGGCCAGAATAGATGCAAACGCGTCAGTGTTTGCATCTACCCCGTTCGTAGCTGCAAACACTAGCTAAACCAACCAAAGTAATAATATCGATTCAATTGTGAGTTCAAGCATCGTTTGGCAGATATCATTCTAAAAACTCCTTGAATTTGTTGAAATAAAATATAACAATTAACCGGAGAACTGTCAAGCTATTTAAAAAATATGGCTTTTGTAAAATAATGGATAACCTATTTTTCGTGAAAAATCCAGCGATCAATTTCCTCTTCCCGATAGCTCCTAAACACCCCTTCTGCCTTAAACACCGCATGAATCAAAAAGGATGAGGTTCCCATAATCAAATGATATGTGGCCATGGTCGGGATTGACACAGCTCCATTTTAATTATTCTTTATGCCCCGTATCACTAGCTTTGTCAGGATGTTTAAAGGGAAGATGGATATTTCTACAATCTCTGAACTGAGAGGCCTTTCAATTGAAAAAATGAATGGACTGAAGAAAGCGATCAAATAGCGTCCGAAAAACATTTGAAATATCTTAGATATCGGTTAGTCAATTAGATTATAAAAAGAGGGCAACATCCCTTTATTTTTCAGGGATGTTGTCTTATTGATTTCAAAGTGCTCCCGCATGATCCGTACAATGATATGTGGCCGCTGTTAAAGTGACAGAATCGCGATTTTGGAATAGATATTTTTTTATGATTCAATTTTTCAACGATTCTTCCGTCATCCTGCAGTTATTCCATCATCTTCGTAAATCGGTCATTATCTAAAAACGTGCCGACATAGAAAGAACCAAATTCTCCAAACCGGGCACTGACTTCATCAAAACGCATTTCATAAACGAGTTTCTTAAACTGAAGCACATCATCGGAAAACAGGGTGACCCCCCACTCCCAGTCATCAAACCCAACCGATCCGGTAATCACCTGCTTAATTCTCCCGGCATAGCTTCTGCCGATGCGGCCATGGTTTTTCATCATTTCACGGCGCGCATCCATCGGAAGCATGTACCAGTTATCCTGCTGTTCCCGTTTTTTATTCATCGGATAAAAACAAAAATAGTCTGTCTTTGGAAGAATCGGTTTCAACCGCGTCTGAACGCGCGGATTGGCGTACGGATCTCCGCCGTCTTTGCCGAGATAATTGCTCAGTTCAATCACTGACACATAGGAATAGGTTGGACTAGTTACTTCCGCAAACTTCGTTTTGTTAAACAGTGTTTCCAGCTCATTAAGCTCCTCCATTGTCGGCCTTAACCACATAAACATAAAGTCTGCTTTTTGACCGATAATAGAGTAGAAGGCGTAACTCCCCTCTTTATTCTCCTCATTTTGACTTAAATGATCGACAAACTCCTTGAATTCCTGCATGGCGGTCTGCCGTTCCGTAGCAGAAAGAGCTCTCCATTTCGACCAATTGATGGTTTGAAAGTCATGCAGGCAATACCAGCCATCCAGTGTTTCTGCTGCTTCTGCCATATACTGTTCATCCTCCGATTTAACGTTTAAATTAGCTGTACATCTTTTTATTAGCTATGGTATCCGCTCACGCATTGATCTGACTCAGCTCGGTTATTTTCTTAGTCACCGCGTCAGCAAGACTTTCAATGAACTGTGGATGGACATTGGGCATTTCCGGACGGTAATATTGAACACCCAACTCATTTGTTAATTTTTTACATATTTGATCATTATCATAAAGCACTTCCAGGTGCTCGGCAACGAAACCAATCGGACAGTAAACGTAGAATTCATAGCCCTTTTCTTTATAAAGACGCCGCGTCAGATCCTGCACATCCGGTCCGATCTATGGCTCGCCTGTCTTTCCGGCGCTTTGCCAGCCGATCGCGAAGTTTTTCAGATGGGCCAGTTCTGCAATCAGCTGCGCCGTTTTTTTGACTTGATCCGGATAAGGGTCGCTGCCGGCCAGAATTTTTTCCGGAAGACTGTGTGCGGAGAAAATAACGACCGTTTTTGAGACGTCTTCAATCTTTGTCATCACTTTATTTACTTGTTCCGCCCAGAATGAAATAAATTGGGGTTCATCGTACCAGGAATTAATGGCATAAATTTTCGGACCGCCCGATTTCTGTGCCGTTACCTGGGCCCGGTCATTATAGGCCTTGACACTGAACGCTGAATAATGAGGCGCGAGAATGAGGCTGACCGCTTCTTCCATCCCGTCTTTTGCCATCTGTGCCACCGCATCCTCGATGAAAGGCGTTGTATGTTTCATACCAAGATATAGCTTAAACGTCCTGCCGTTGGTTTTCTGATTCAGCCTGTCGGTTAATTTCTCTCCCTGCTCGCGGGTAATTCGGGCAAGAGGCGAAACGCCGCCAATTGCCTGATAACGGCGCTTTAAGTTATTCAGCAAAACTTCCGAAGGCTTTTTTCCGTGACGGATATGCGTGTAATAGGCTTCCACCTGATCTAGGTTTTCCGGAGTCCCGTAAGCCATTATAAGTAATCCAGTTTTTTTATTTTCCACAAAAAATCCACTCCTCGAATGTACAAGTATCAAATTAAGAGCGTACAAAGCATTTATATTAAAAAATTGGATAGAACCCGTCCCTTGCAAAGATTAAAAAACACGCAGAAAATATAACAAATATGGTTTTCTGCTATATAGTACACATTTATTAGGAAAATTTTTACGCTTCAAATCTATATGAATAAAAATGTTACCCGCTCAACAGGCCCTAAATAGATCAACTGAGCCGTGCAGGAGGTGAAAAAAAGAGATTTTTCACGTAAAATATGACAAGGGATCTCACCCGAAAACCATACTGGCAAATCCGTAAATAAGAAAGACAGCCTGTCTGGTCTCACTGCCCAAATTGAATGAGAAGACGTCTACATCTATTAGTTTGAAAGGAATGAGACAACTGTTTAATGATGTTTTTCTAAAAGCGTGTCGAAAAGAGACTGTTCCTTATACACCGGTCTGGTTTATGAGACAGGCGGGGCGCTATCAGGCTGAATACAGAGCCATTCGCGAACGTTATTCTTTTTTTGAAATTAGCCGCCATCCGGAGCTCTGTGCGCAGGTGACCCGGCTTCCGGTTGAAAAGCTCGACGTTGACGCAGCGATCCTTTTTGCCGATATCATGACACCGCTCAAAGCAAGAAAAATTGATGTTGAGCTGGTTGAAGGCGTCGGGCCCGTATTGAGTCAGCCGGTCCGTTCAGGAGTAGACTTTGCTCATTGGCTGCAACTGGATCCGGTCCGCGATCTGCCTTTTGTTATGGATACGATCGAATTGCTGCATCAGCAGCTGAACGTGCCGTTGATCGGCTTCGCCGGCGCCCCATTTACCCTGGCCAGTTATCTGATTGAAGGCGGCCCCTCCAGGAACTATCATCAGACAAAGGGATTTATGTATGCACATCCCGATGACTGGTCGGCGTTGANGCTTCGCCGGCATTTACCCTGGCCAGTTATCTGATTGAAGGCGGCCCCTCCAGGAACTATCATCAGACAAAGGGATTTATGTATGCACATCCCGATGACTGGTCGGCGTTGATGGACGACTTGGCGGAAATGACACTGAATTATTTACGAGCGCAAATCCGGGCAGGAGCGCAGGCTGTACAAGTCTTTGATTCCTGGGTAGGAGCACTCGGCGAAGAAGACTATCAGGTGTTCATTGCACCAACAATGAAAAAAATCTTTACTGAACTGCAAAAAACAGGAGCGGTGAGCCTGTATTTTGCAGCTGGGGCAGGTCACCTGCTGAAGGAATGGAATAAACTCCCTGCCGATGTCCTGTCGATCGATTGGCGTACCTCTGCAGACGATCTGCGCAGGCTGCAAATCACGAAAGCGATACAGGGAAGTCTTGACCCTGCGCTGCTGCTTGCCCCAATGCCTATACTGAAGGCTCGTGCAAAGTCTCTATTAGACCAAATCAGTGATCGGCCGGGCTATATTTTCAACCTTGGTCATGGCGTTTTTCCTGAAGTAAAGGAGGAGACGCTGCGTGCACTGACAAGTTTTGTTCATTCCTATTCAAATGATAAAGGAGAATGAGATCATTCGCCTTCCCCCCTACTTGCATGCTTTACCAATCAGCCATCGCAATAAAACCCGGACAGTACTCTTGTCCGGGTTGATTTTTATTGGACAAGGTCTCGTTTTTCCTTTTCCAGCCGTTCTTCATTCAGCCCTGCCTGACACGGATGATTCTGTCAAGAGTTCGATGTCTTAAGAAACGCGTATTCGACAGCTTCGATTTTTTTCTTAAAGCCAGCAGCGGTTTACTGAAATCCGTCGCTCATTCTTCTTTCATGAGCCAGCGGACTGCATCTTTGGCATGATAGGTAATAATCATATCGGCCCCGGCCCGTTTCATCGCGGTCAGCGACTCCAGAACAACCGCCTTCTCATCGATCCATCCGTTCAGGGCCGCGGCCTTTACCATCGCATATTCCCCGCTCACATTATAAGCTACAAGCGGCAGAGTCACCTGATTTCGCACGTCGCGGAGTACATCAAGATAAGGTAATGCCGGTTTAACAATAATAAAATCAGCACCTTCCTGAACATCAGATTCGGCTTCTCTAAGAGCTTCGCGCCGATTGGCGGGATCCATCTGATACGTTTTCCGATTGCCGAATTTCGGCGCGCTCTCGGCAGCATCGCGAAACGGGCCAAAGTAGGCCGAAGCATATTTTACCGCATAGGACATAATCGGGATCTGCATGAAACCGGATTCATCAAGTGCCTGGCGGATCGCGGCTACAAAACCATCCATCATATTTGAAGGGGCAATGATATCCGCACCAGCCTCAGCCTGCGATACGGCGGTTCTAGCAAGATAGGTCAGGCTTTCATCATTGTCCACATCACCATCGTGAATAATACCGCAGTGTCCGTGATCCGTGTATTCGCACATGCAGGTATCGGCGATGACAACCAGATCCGGATAATTTTTCTTGGTCTGGCGGATCGCCCGCTGGACAATCCCCTGGTCATCATAAGCACTCGAACCGACAGCATCCTTTTCTTTCGGAACGCCAAAAAAAATCACCGATGGAATGCCAAGAGCGGCTACTTCCTTCAATTCCTCATCAAGACGGTCCAGCGAATACTGATACACGTTCGGCATGGATTTAATCTCCGATTTAACGTTGCTCCCCTCTTCAGTTACAAAAATAGGATAGATGAAATCGGATGGCTGTATAAAAGTCTCGCGAACCATCTTCCTGATGGCAGGAGTGCGCCTGAGCCGGCGGTGACGGTCAAACTTAAGATTGCTGTTCATTACGATGACTTCCTTCATTGTTAGAATAGTAGTTTGCCAGTGCGTCAATCATATCAACGGCAGTAAATCGTGCCGGAACAACGTCCGGTGCATATCCAAGTGCATCTAGTGCCTGCGCAGTGGTCAATCCGATGGCAGCGATTGTGCATTTTTTCATTGCCCCGCGCCATGCGCGCTCTGTCAGGAACTCTTTAAAAAAACGGACTGCCGACGGACTTGCAAATGTAATTGCCGACAAGCTTCCCGATTCGATGATTCCTTCAAGGCGGGCTTGACTTGAGACATTTGCTTCAGTCTGGTAGAGGACACAGCTCGTGACCCTAATCCCCAAGTCTCTTAGTTTTTCGAGCCAGCCAATGTCTGATAGTGAACCGAACGGAACGACAACCCGGTCCGCCTTAAATCGGTGATCAGAAAAGGCATCCAGCAAACCCTGCACGGTAAACGCCTCAGGGATAAAATCTGCGCGGAGCCCATAAGTTTTGAGATGCTCACCGGTTTTTTTCCCGACAACGGCCAATCTGATTCCCTGCAGCCGTTCGCGACGATCCAAAAGGTTCATGAAAAAGTCCAGACTGTTTCGGCTGGTTAGAATCACCCAGTCCGCCTGCTGCACAGCATCAAGCCAGTTTTTTCGCTCTTCATAGGAAAGCGGAGCCTGACGGTAATCGATCAACGGTACTTGAACAGCCTCACCTCCATAATCACGGATCCTGGCACACATGGCGGCAGACTGATGCTGCGCGCGCGTCACCAGCACCCGTTTTCCTTTCAAGAGTGCCGGCAGGTTTTCACCTGGCATCGGTATCACTCCATTTCAATCCGGACAGAATTTTTCCCGCGCCCTGAGCCAGCAAGTCTTCTGCTACCAAAGTTCCAAGCGCATCGGGCTGATCGCCTGAGCGTCGGGCTTTCAGCACCTTTGCACCGTCTGCTGAAGCGACGAGCCCGCTTAGCGACAATGTACCGTCCTTCTCGCGCGCGCAAAATGCGGCTATCGGTACCTGGCAGCCCCCGTTCAACCGTTTCAGAAAAGAGCGCTCCGCGCGAACGGTTGTCGCTGTTTCTTCATGATTGATTGTTTTCAGGAGCGTCTTCAACTCGGTATCCGACGACCGGCATTCAATCGCCAGTGCGCCTTGTCCAACGGCCGGCAGCATGAGATCAAACGGCAAAGCTGCGCCCTTTTCCTCTACACCCAGCCTTTTCATCCCGGCCTCAGCCAGCACGATAGCATCGAAGTCACCCGATTTCAGCCGGGAAATCCGCGAATCCACATTTCCGCGCAGCGGACGGATGACGAGATCGGGCCGTATATGCAGAATCTGAGCGGCACGGCGCAGGCTGCTTGACCCAATCACGGCCCCCGGTGCAAGATCCTTTAGCTGTTTATTCGCCTGGGAAAACAGGACATCGTGCGGATCTTCACGCATAGGGATTGATGCAATCTCGAGTCCCTGAGGCAGCTCAGCAGGCATGTCTTTCATACTGTGAACTGCGAAATCAATATCTCCGTCTAACAACGCACGCTCAATTTCTTTGACAAATAATCCTTTCCCGCCGACTTTTGATAACGTCACGTTCCGAATTCGGTCGCCCTTTGTCACAATATGCCGGATGTCAAAGGAAAAGCGAACGGACATGTCCGACAGACTGTTGATGACAAGGTTGCTCTGAATCAGAGCCAGTTTGCTCTTCCTTGATCCAACCCGAATTATTCTCATATCATATCCCCACTTTTCTGATATCTCTGAAGGTGATCATAAGGCAAACAGTCAGCGGCAACGGATCGTCTTCTGAAGAACGTTCTTCTCAAATTGCCCATCCGGAAGCACCTTCATCTCACCAGTCTGTGCAGGTTTGGCCGAACGTTCCACTTCATTTGCAATATTAAAAATTTCAGCAAAATGGTCAATCGCGTGTCGGCCATGCTCACAGGTGGCTAATTCTTTAATTTTGCTGATCGGGTCGCGCAGCAGCTGGTTGATCATGCTCTTGGCCTGTTTGCTGATCACCTTGCGCTCCTGTTCCGTCATTTCAGGCAGTTTATTTTCAATTCGTTGCATCATTTCCGAATGCATCGAGAGTGCTTTTCTCCGCAGTGCCGAAATCACAGGGACGACGCCAAGTGTGTGCAGCCATTCCGAGTATTTTTCCATCTGCCGGTCAATCAGCGGTTCGATCCGAAGCGCCGATTTTCGGCGCGCTTCCAGACTCTTGTCGACCATTCGTTCCAAGTTGTCAATATCAAACAGATGAACCCCATCCATCCTGGCAATCTCCGGATCAATATTTCTCGGAACGCCAATATCGACCAGAGTCAGCGGCCGGTTTCCGCGCGCTGTAAGAAGCGGTGCGAGTCTTGCCTCTGTAATCAGAAATTCAGGAGCTGAGGTTGCTGCAAAGACAATATCGCTTCTCTCAATCCAGGCGTCCAATGAGCTGAGCGCTGCCGCCTGTCCACGAAACTGCTCAGCCAGCAGGTCGGCTTTTTCCTTCGTCCGATTCATCACTGTCAAATTGCGGACACCGCTGCCGGTCAGATGCTTCAGCGCCAGCCTGCTCATATCACCCGCACCGATCATCAGCACCGATTTGTCCTCAAGCGGACCTGTCGTTTCGTGGAGCAGTTTAACCGCCGCATAACTGACGGATACCGGGTGATCATTGATCTGTGTTTCATCCTGTGCGCGTTTGGCGACAGTCAGGGCTTCTTTGAACAGTTCATTGAAAAATGTTCCGGTCGTTCCGGCTTGCTGGGCAGCCAGAAAGCTGGTCCGCACTTGCCCAAGAATCTGCGTCTCACCAAGGATCATCGAATCCAGCCCGCATGTAACCCGGAATAGATGACAGATTGCTTCCTGGTCTTCTTTGATAATCATAAAAGGGTTAAGTGTTTCCGGTGTGCTGTGAAACCAGTCGGCAAAAAACCTCTTGCTATAATAACGACCCGTATGCAGCTGATCGCAAACGACATAGAGTTCTGTCCGGTTGCATGTGGACACGATCACATCTTCAAAAATGCTTTTTGTGTCTCTTAATTCGGTCAGTGCCTGCTCTAAAACTGAGGGCTGAAACGTCAGCCTTTCTCTAATTTGTACCGGAGTATCACGATAATTAACGCCAATTGTCAGAATGTGCATGAGATCACTCCCTCCGTTCTCTTCTGCACAACGGTGGAACTGCATCGAACAGCCCGGCATAAGTTCACTTGTGCTCGGTTACTCTCTTAAAAGTAACAAATCAGAAGGGTTAATTAAAGTATCGAGCACTAATAAAGTGATATTTATCACACCAATGTCACAAAATGTTCAAATTTATTGGCGACGGTTACATCTAATGATTCGGTTGCTAAACCCCATGATTGAAAATGAGGATAGCAAATGACGAGGAAAATAAAAAATTCCCCTCTCTCAATCTTTATTCAATGTCCATGAAGTTATTTCAAAAAGTTCAAGGTCCTTCAACCCGAGGCCGTACAGCAGTTTGTAAATTAAATCGTCCCATTAGTAAAAGCCCTCAGCACCATGCAGGCGCCGAGGGCTTCGCAGTTTCTAATGTCTTGTTAAGCTCAATCGTTCTGAGCAGCAAATACTTTGCCAAGAACGGTTAGCAATTCAGGCATATCCATTTTCTCCATTACAACTTCAACAAATCTCAGGGCATCGGGATGGGCAATCATATCTTTGAGCGCATCCGCGAGTTCGCCCTCCGTTGTTGTTTTATAACTCTTGAAATTTTTATTTCCGCCAAGTACTGCGGGAATATCCTCGTAATTCCACATTTTAATATCATTGTAGGGCTGGTTCGGACCGTGAATCGATCGCTCGACCGTGTAGCCATCGTTGTTCATGACAAAAATGATCGGGTGAAGATTTTCACGCATCATCGTCGAGATTTCCTGGAATGTGAGCTGAAAAGCTCCGTCACCGATCAGCAGGATATCGCGTCTTGATGGGTCGGCAAGCTGCGTGCCAAGCAAGGCCGGCAGCGTATAACCAATCGATCCCCACAAAGGCTGGCCGACATAGGTGACTTTTTCTTTCAATGGCACGGTTTGGGCGCCAAAGAATGACGTCCCCTGATCGGCGATCACCACATCATTTTTCTGGATAAAGAGCTGCATCATTTCCCAGAACCGCTTCTGAGTCAGCAAATGGTCGGCATGCACGTAAAATGAATCTTCCTTCTGCTGGCCGGCAAGTGGAATGATGTTCAGAGATTCCAGTTCTCTCTTTGAAACTTTTCCGGCGAGATGGTTCATGGCTTCAGCCATCGAAATGCCTGAAAAAGTATGGCCTTGATAGCGGACATCATCAGGATTGATATGAATGACTGCATGTTCCTTGAATCCCTGAGAGAATCCGCTCGTGATCGAGTCAGTGAGTCGAACGCCAACGCTGATGATGCAGTCCGCTTCATCGATCCGTTTTCTAAGATACTCCGGACTTGTTTTGCCACTGTAGACACCGATGAACTGAGGATGTTCTTCATTGAAAACACCTTTGCCCATGCTTAGTGTCGCAACGGGGAATCCTGTCTGTTCCGCAAAACGGGCCAATTCTTCTTCAGCGTGGAACCGATTGACCTGATAGTCTGCCAGAATGACAGGCGATTTTGCCTGTTCGATAACAGGAGCTAATGTCTCAAGCATCTGGCTGACGGTGGCTTCAGAAGCAGCGGGCTCTTCCTTGAGCAGCGGCTCGGAAGGGAGCGTTGCCGGCAATCCGTGAATATCAACCGGCAGGTTAATATAGACTGGAGCTTTCTCAGTCCAGCACGCTCTCAATACACGATCAATTTCTTCAACCGCGTTCTCCTGAGTCAGTGTGGTCTGTGCAACCGTGACTTCCTTATACATTTTGGAAAAGTGATTAAATTCACCGTCACCCAGCGTGTGATGTACCAAGCGGCCCTCTTCTGCTACCCTAGTTGTCGGTGAACCCGTGATTTTGACAACCGGCACCTGTTCGGCACGCGAGCCGGCGATGCCGTTAATCGCACTGAGCTCGCCGACACCAAAAGTTGTCACAAGCGCAGAAATACCATGAATACGTGCATAGCCATCCGCCGCATAGGCCGCGTTCAATTCGTTGCAATTTCCAACCCATTTAACCGCCGGATGCTCGATAATCTGGTCCAGAAAAGAAAGATTGTAATCACCGGGCACACCGAAAATATCGCGAATGCCAAGTTCCGCAAGTCTGTCAATGAGATATCTTCCGATCGTATAAGATTCGCTCATCGTTTAAATCCGCCTCACTTTGATTAATAAATAGCTTCACACAGCCCAATCAATTAGGTCAACCTCATTGACCTATAAGAGTAGTGTACCTTAAAAATTTAAATAGGTCAATTGACTTGACCTATTTAAAAAAAACAAGGAAGACGTTCACGCTTTGTGTTATACTACTGTTCCATAAAGAAGGGAGTCGAACGGTTTTGAATGAGGAAGAACAAAAACTGAATGAAGTTTTAATGTTATTCTACTTCGCTTATCGGACTTTTACTGAAAAGCCCGATAAGATGATTGAAAAATACGGGATTCAGCGCGTGCATCACCGCGTCTTGTTTTTTATCGCCCGCATTCCAGGTATCACGGTAAATGATCTGCTCTCGATTATCGAAGTATCGAAACAGGCGCTGAACGCTCCACTCCGCCAATTGTACGAAAAAGGGCTGATCACAATGGTTCAAGCCGACTATGATAAACGCTATAAGCAATTGTATCTGACTGAAAAAGGAAAACTGCTGGAAAGCGAGTTAAGCCATGTTCAGCGCGAACAAATGAAGACAATCTTTTCTGATTTAGGAGGCAATCATCAGGGGGCCTGGACGGATGTGATGAAAACACTGTCCAAAGTGCGGCCAGGTCAGAAGAATTTTCAGGCTTTATTCAAGGAAGGCCGAAAAAGATAAGGTGTTGGATCGTTTGCTCCCCACCTTGTTTCTGATATGCAGTCATTCCTTTTTTTCTATCACAAAACATATGGCTCTGGTTTTACATAGCTTATAAAAACGATGGAGAGCAGCAGATATAGCTGCTAAGAGTAAAAATTTTTCTTGCTTCAATGAGAACTAAAAGAGAACTAAAAAAAGACAATCCTTTTCTTTTGGAGGTTCAAGGGTCGTCTTTTTTCTGTGATTCATTTTTTAACACTGCCGACTGTTGAAGATTTTGGTGGGGACAGGTACAGATACACGAATGAGGAAGGCACGGCCATCAGGAAACCGATGAGGCTCAGGATCAGCTGGCTTACTAGTCCGACCGGGGCAGTCACCCCGGCGGCAAGAATAATCATGCCGATCAGTACCAATCCTTCAAGACGTATCCGAGTCCGGCCGGACAGGTATTTTCCTTCTTTGCGACGCTCGCTGTGTCCGAGCAGGACAACCGACGGCGCAACTGTCCCGAGCATCAGATAACACCAGCCAAATACCGAATAGACGTTGCCGGACTGGACAAATTCCTGAATGCCCCAGAAAATGAAGACGAGACAGGCTCCGAGAAAGACAATCTTTAGGCTGTTTGAAATTACTTTCGGCATGTATCGTACCTCCTCATTCCGTAAACATGATTCTTAATATCAATGCGACCCGATGCTGCTTTTTCTTCGACAGAATTCAATCGTGATAGTAGCCCTCTTCCCATTTCTTTTCAAATTCATCAAAGAAGTGTTCATTACCGGTCTGTTCCGGTTTCGGTCCTTCGAGCGCATCAATTTTCTTAATCAGTGCATCGTGTTCGGGAGTCTTTTCATATTCAGTTGTCAGGAATTTGTCGACAATTGCTTTAATTAGATCGACCCCTGTAATGTGGCCGCCCACCGCGACAACATTGGCGTTCAGGGTCTTGCGTGCATATTCTGCTTCCGCGACATCGCGGACCAGAGCAACACGGGCACCGGGAACTTTATCAGCCGACGAGCTGATGCCGACCCCGGTTCCGCACAGGACAACGCCCAGTTTGGCTTCTCCATTGACAACCCTTTCCGCCGTTTTCTTGCCGTAAATCGGGTAATGCGTCCGCAGCTTGTCATACGTGCCATTATCGATGACTTCATAGCCTTCTTCTTTCAAATGTTCCGTAACCCGTTCTTTAATGTCTGTTACAATGTGATCATTGCCAATTGAAATGACTGCTTTTGCCATTTTTCTTCACTCCTTCAGTTCTTCTCAGTTCTTCAATAATAGTTTGTGCAGACGATCAAGCCATTTTATTTACCATATCAATACGGACCATATGGCGTCCGCCGTCAAACGGCGCCTCCAGATATGCTTTAGCACAGCTCTTCAGAAGCTCAGGCCCGACAACCGCTGTGCCAAGTGTGATTAGCAGCGCGCCGTTATGGCGGCGCGTCATTCGTGCTGAATGTTCATCGGACACATTGGCGGCAATGACATACTTCAGTTTGTTTGCGGCCATAAATGCATCGGTTCCCCACCTATCAATCACGATGCCGCGCGGCGCGGTTGCACTTTTATCCTCGCCGTTGTTCGTTTCCTTTAATGTTTCTTTTGCTACCGCAATGGCAACATCTACAAAATCCTGTCCTTCTTTTGATAGATCAAGAATTTCATAGCCTTCTTCTCTCAAGTCTCTGACCAGTTCATCCTTTGCCTGAACACCGTCTTTGTCCGCTCCAATAATGACTTTCACCGAACTTACCCCCTTATGATAGAAACCATAAATACGCATTGATGTTTTAAAATGTTTGTTAATGTTTACACGTTCAATGTATCACCATATATCCATTGTGTCAACGCTTACAATCATAAAATATTTCATCCATTTTCTAACATGATATCGCCAGATATAAAAAGATATCTATTCCTTCAGATAAAAGCTGCATAGTCATATACACCGCTAATAATTGATATATTAAAAGATAAATTGATATCAAAAAGCGATAATTTTTTTATCAATAAATATGTTGACAACGCTTACAATAAGATTTACAGTAAACATGTAAAAAGGAACATAAATGAACATATTAGAACCAAGGAGGTTTGAAAATGACTATTCAGATAGACTTTAATTACAATGACATTTATTCTCTGTCTGCTCTTAATCAACAGGAACTGTTTGATCAGTTGGGTGTTGCACTGGTAAAGCGCGACGATGTTACGGAATCCTTTTCTGAAGCCGTTTATATCCGTGAAACACAGTATCCTACCGCTCTTGACATGCAGCCTGTGTTCGCTGGTGGCCCAAATATAGCGATCCCGCATACCGAACCGAAATACTGCAAGAGCCGCAAGGTGATCGTTATCAGACTGAATCAACCGATTGACTTCTATAATATGATCAATCCAAAACAGAATCTGCCGGTCCAATACCTGTTTGCAATTCTGAATAATGATCCGTCGGCCCAGACGAATATTCTGGCGAATCTGATGGATCTCTTTAAGAGTGATCATTTCCTTGAGAAGCTCGGGAAAGCTCAAAATCAAAAAGAAGTTTATGATGTTTTAAAACAATATGCCAATGTTGTATGCGCTTAATTTATTAAAATCAGGGAGGAATTTATAATGATTAAAATTTTAACTGCTTGTGGCGCCGGAGTGAATTCAAGTCATCAGATCAAGGATGCTCTAGAAGAAGAAATGAAAAATCGGGGCTTTGACGTGAGCTGTGAAGCGGTCATGATCAAGGATGTGACGGAGGAAATGGTTTCGAAATTCGACATCTTCGCACCAATCGTAAAACCGGATCTTGGTTTTGAGGTCGCTATTCCGACAGTTGACTGCGGGCCGATCCTTTACCGGATTCCGGTGATGGCTCAGCCTGTATATGATCAAATGGAAGAGACAATTAAAGGATTGAATAAAAAGTAAACAGCTTAAAGTGTGCTAAAACTAAACAGGGGTGAAGATTCATGGGTTCAATTATTCATTTTGCAAACAGCATTTTTAATCCAATCATTGCACTGGGTGCTGCTCCCGTCATGCTGATTGTTTTAACAGTCATTGCACTTTTATTCCGTGTGAAATTTACGAAGGCTCTGGAAGGCGGCATTCGGCTGGCAATCGCCCTGACCGGTATTTCAGCAGTAATCGGCTTGCTGACTGCCGCCTTCTCAACTGCTTTGACCGGCTTCGTTAAGTCGACCGGTATTCAGCTGAGTATCACTGACGTAGGTTGGGCTCCTTTGGCAACGATTACATGGGGCTCTCCATACACCTTGTTCTTTCTTCTAATCCTTGTCTGTCTCAATATTGTGATGATTTTTCTGCACCGGACGAATACGCTTGATGTTGATATTTTTGATGTCTGGCATTCCGCTTTTGTCGGATTGCTGTGCATTTTCTCTGGTGCCAACCTGTTCATCGCGACTTTGCTGGTTCTCATGATCGGTGTCATGAAAATCATCAACTCTGATCTGATGAAACCGACGTTTAATGACCTGCTGCATAATGACAATAACCCAATGACCACCACTCATATGAACTACATGATGAATCCTGCCATCATGGTTTTAAATAAAATATTTGATGTCATTTTCCCTTGGCTCGATAAATTTGATTTTGACGCTGCAAAACTGAACAAGAAAATTGGCTTCTGGGGCAGCAACTTCTCCATTGGCATTTATCTTGGCGTATTCATTGGTTTAATGTCCCATCAAGATATGAAAGCCATTTTCGTTCTGGCGTTTACTGCAGGCACTTGCCTGGAACTCTTCTCACAAATTGGGAATTGGTTCATTAAAGCAGTGGAACCCCTCTCTCAGGGTATCTCCAATGTGGCTACGAAATATCTGAAAGGACGCAAATTTAACATCGGACTTGACTGGCCATTCCTTGCGGGTCGCGCGGAAATCTGGGCGGCTGCCAATGTTCTTGCACCGATTATGCTTGGTGAAGCACTGATATTGCCTGGCAACCATCTGCTTCCGCTTGGAGGCATCATTGCCATGGGTGTCACGCCTGCACTGCTGGTGGTCACTCGCGGCAAGATTATCCGCATGATCGTTATCGGAGCTTTGGAACTGCCGATCTTCCTCTGGGCTGGCACGCTGGCCGCACCGTTTGTTACGCATACGGCTAAATTAGTCGGCGCGTTCCCAAGCGGCGTTCCAAAGGGTCAGATGATCTCACAGACTACTATGGAAGGCCCGATTGAAAAATTTCTGGCCTACCTGGTTGGCCATGCAACATCTCAGGCCGGTATGTACATCGTCTATGCCCTGCTTGCGATTGCCGGTTATATTCTGCTCTTCATCTGGTACGCTTTCCAGATGAAGAAACGGAATCAGGCTTATGCAGAGGCCAAAGCGAACAGCTGATTGCGCCTGCGAACAAATCAATATCTAAAGAAAGCCGGGACAAATGCCTGATTATTTTGTCCCGGTTTTCATTTAGTTTTAAATATCTATATGCCTTTTCATTCCTTAAATGTAATGGTCGCATAGTGAAGACGTGCTGCGCACCCTCAAATCGGGAACAGCTCCATTTGCTAGAAGTATCACTTCTAATTTTGAGTGCTTAACTTCCGGGATCGTGCATATCGAGTGCGTAAACGATATACGTTTGTATCGGCATATCGTTACGTTTCGCATATATAGCCTTGGACATGAAACGAATAACTCCTGACAAAGAGTGAATAACGCACCAATCATTATGCAATTCCGTCTTCTGTGCAAGGAACGCGGATTAAGCTAAACGATGTAGGAAATAGCAGACATACTAAAAAAAGCCGGGCATTTTCGTCCGACTCCATTTTTATACTTGCATCCTTCTAACGGTTCACCTGATAATCCTTTTCTTCCAAACGGCTGACTGAAACCTTTTTCAAAAACGCGTCAATCCGCTCCGTGTTAATTACTCCTGTCGCTGATTCTAAGGCATTCAAAGTTCCAAATGTGCTTCCAAGAGCAAGAGTTTTCTCAGCGCTGTATCCTCGGGCCGTGCCCAGAGCCAGGCCGGCAATCATTGAGTCGCCTGATCCCACCGCGCTGACGGCCTCAATTTTTGCTGCATGGACTCGATAAAATGTCTTGTTAAGGAAAGCCAAAGCCCCTTTGCTTCCCAGCGAAACAACAATATTTTCAGGACCTTCTGCTGTTAATTCCTTTATAGCCTCAACCAGTTCCTTTTCAGAATCAATGGTCCTTCCGATCAGGGCTTCAATCTCATACTGATTGGGCTTAATCAGAAAGGGCTTTGCCTTGATTCCGGTTTTCAGTGCTTCTCCGCTTGAATCAAGGATGAATTTTTTCCCACATTTATTAGCCAGTTCGATCAATTGGCGATAAAATTCTGTTCCTAACCCTCTTGGGATACTGCCTGAAGCGGTAACTACATCTCCCAGTTCCAATAATTTTTCATAGTTTTGAAAAAAGGCAGATTTTTCATCAGGTGAAATTTCCGGACCGTTTTCCAACACTTCTGTCTGATTCCCTTCATGCATTAGTGCGAGGCAGTGACGGGTACTCTGCCTGATCGGCACAAAGCGATGTTTAACGCCCTGCTGATCCAGCTGCTGCCTGATGAAAGTTCCGGTCAGGCCACCGAGAAAACCGGTTGCAATGACCGGTTCGCGATTCTGATGGATGACACGGGTAACATTCAGCCCCTTGCCTCCTGCTGTCAGAATGGGATTGCCGCTTCGATTCACCTCATTGATTTTGAGTGCTTTCAGTTGATAATTCATGTCAACGGAAGGATTTAATGTGATTGTAATGATCAAAAAAAACACCTCGATATTGTTTACATGTGTTTTATAATGTTCTATTATGTTTATAATAATCATGTATAATAATATTGTCAACGCTTTCATATACAATTATTTTGCAATTTTTCTCTTATGCAAGTAATCGATCAAATGTCTGATTCAACAGGAAGGATTGAACAATCATGTTAAAAACAAAGCGTCAGGAAGCTATACTCTCAATGCTGGATGCCGCAAAAGTCGTGGAAGTCGTTCAGCTTGCCAAAGATCTCAGGGTCACCGAGATGACAATCAGACGTGATCTGAAGGAACTGGAAGATGATGGCCAGCTCGTGCGTGTTCATGGCGGCGCAAAAAAATCCGGCTTTTCCTCCTATACAGTGATCAGCCACGAAAAGAAAACAAAAATCCACACGGATGAAAAGAAGGAAATTGCGAGAAAATGCGTGGGGTTAATCAAGGAGAATGATATCGTTTTTCTCGGAAGCGGTACAACTATCGAATATATTGTTGATATTCTACCGTCTATTGATCTCACCATTATCACAAACTCGCTTTCTCTCTTTAATCGCCTCCAAGGTCTCAACTTCCGTTCAACGATACTCATTGGAGGCAGGTACCGGCACAGCACAGACACTTTCTATGGTGTATTTTCAAATGAAATGATCAGTCACATTAAAGTCGCAAAGGCATTCATTGGAACGAACGGAATCACCGGTATTAACGTCACAACGACTTATGAGGATGAGGGCCAGGGCAACCAGCTAGTCTTAAATAACGCGGAGCAACGCTATATTGTCTCGGATTATTCAAAGCTGGAGATCAGTGCGCTGTACACTTTTTATAATCTGAAAAATATTGATGCCCTGATCACTGACAGCAGAATTGCGGAGTCCCAAAGGCAGTATTATGAACGGTTCACGAAAGTGTTGTAAATGCTCGCTATTTGTCGGCAAGTTTATGAGGCACTAACATAATAGGGTACCCATTTGATGTAAAATGAAGAAATTATTCTTTATCAAAGCGGGTGTAGAAAGGCATACTAAAAAATATATTATTCTACTCATTCCAACGCTTATCATCATGTTTTGACTGCTTTATTTTCCTCAATAAATAAAAAAAATTTGCTTCGTCCGTACCCGTCTTGTTTTAGGTTACCTATTACTTGTGGACGCATTTAGAAAAAGAGCTGGAGAAAGATCAAAACAAGAAGAAACGCCGCTGTTTGAATGGCGTTTCTGCTGATCACTTAATTCCCTTTTACAAAATAATGTTACCCGATCTCCCCTCTTCGCCATGCATCCCATCAGAATTCAAGGAATCATCCACTGGAAGACATAAGCCTGCAACAGCGTGATCACGCCAACGATGGCGAGAAAAAACAAGCTGTGCTTGATTGTGAACAGGAACAGGCTCCCCTCTTTTCCGACCTGTCCGGTTGCAGCTGTCGCTACGGCGATCGACTGCGGCGAGATCATCTTCGCAGCGACACCGCCTGACGAGTTGGCGGCTACGAGCAAGGTTGGATCGACGCCGATCTGATGGCCGGTGATCTTCTGCAAATTTGAAAAAAGTGCATTTGATGACGTGTCGGATCCGGTGAGAAACACACCAAGCCAACCGATGATCGGAGCGACGAAGGGGAAGGCAGCGCCGGTTGACGCGAGCCCGAGGCCAAGCGTCGCACTCATGCCGGAATAATTGTCGATATACGCGAATCCAAGCACGGAAGCGATCATAGTCAGAGGAAAAATCAGAGATTTAAGCGTCTCACCGAGAGTCTGAAACCATTGCTTCCAGGTCAGCTGAAGAATGAATTTGCTGATGATACAGGCGACCATAATCGAACTGCCGGTTGCAGCGAGCAAATCAAACTTATAAACCGCGTCATAAGGGGTCAGCTGATTGACAATCGGCTGTGCTTTCTCGACCACCCCGTTCAACCCAGGTATGGGGATTAGCACAGTTAGTTTGCTGAGCATATTTTTTACAACATCCGACCCGCCCCAAAGACCGATCACAACGACAAGGACGGCAAACGGGGCCCATGCCTGAATGATTTTTCCGGTCGGATGTTGTGCTTTATTCTCCAGGGCCACCGCCTGTTCGGTGAGGGCGCCTCCCGCAAGTGGAAAGATTGGTTTTTCTTCTTTGAAACGGAAGACCGTTCTCGGCTTCCAAACTTTAAGAAAGGCTGTCAAAGCGATGAGACTGACGATTGCGGAAGCAATATCCGGAAGTTCGGGGCCGAGATAATTCGAAGTAAAATATTGCGTAATCGCAAAGGAGAACCCGCAGACAAGGATTGCCGGCAAAACTTCGATTGTTTTTTTCCACCCGGCAATAATGAACACCAGCCAAAACGGGACAAATATGGATAAAAAAGGGACTTGGCGTCCGACCATCTGGCTCAGCGAATGAACGTCAATTCCCGTAACCTGCGCTGAGGTCAAAATCGGTATGCCGACACCTCCGAAAGCAACTGGAGCGGTATTCGCTATCAGGCAGAGTCCCGCCGCGTAAAATGGATTGAATCCGAGACCGGCCAGCAAGCCTCCGGCAATTGCGACCGGTGTTCCGTATCCGGCGGTACCCTCCAGGAAGGCTCCGAATGAAAAAGCGATCAGCAGCGCCTGCAGCCTTCTGTCCTCAGTCACGGAGGCAATGGAATCCCGAATCAGTTCGAAATGGCCGGAAGCCACCGTAAGCTTGTATAGAAAGACAGCAGTCACAATGATCCAGCCGATTGGCCAGAGTCCTTGAAAAGCCCCGTAAATGGTTGCTGAGATAGCCGGAACGACAGGCATTCTGTATACTAGAATCGCTTCAAGGACGGCAATGAGTACGGTGAGTGAACCGGCCAGATGCCCTTTCATCTTTTTAATTGCCAGAGCCCAGAAGAAAAAAGCAATCGGCACACAGGCTATGAGAAACGAGAGCAGCATGTTCCCAAGAGGATTGTAGTTCTGTACCCAGTGCATGTTTCAAAAACCTCTTTTCTGAATGAGATCAAAAATATTGTATTAAATCAAGAACTATTGTAAGCGCATTCATTATAGCATTCAGAATTTTATATGTGAACATTCTGTGAACAACTTTTTGCCGACAAATCCTGCCTCTTTTCTCCTTGCTGAATCATTATGACTTTATGACTCTTTACGCTATGATATAAAAAAGGAATGTTTAGGAGGTTCTATCTCAATGAGCGATCGGACCCGAACGATTGAAAAAAGGTATGACCGGGTATCAGGAATTTACAACATGATGGATCGGATGATCAAAGATTCTTGGCGTCAGGGACTCCTCTCGTCCGTCCAAGGAAAAGTACTTGAGGTCGGTGTTGGAACAGGGGCCAACCTGCCTTTTTATCCTGCCGGTGCTGAGGTGACCGGCATTGATTTCAGCAAGGGCATGCTCAATCAGGCCCGGAAAAAACTGTACCAGCTGCATACGGAGAATCATATCCGTCTGATAGAAATGGATGCTCAGGATCTTCAATTTTCTGATCAGATATTTGACTTCATTGTGTCCACATGCGTGTTCTGCTCCGTTCCTGATCCGATCAAAGGTCTTAGGGAGCTGGGCCGGGTGTGCAGGCCTGACGGGAAGATTCTGATGCTGGAACATATGCGCAGCGAGAACAAAGTCGCAGGAGTGATTATGGATCTGCTGAATCCACTGACGGTGAGACTCTGGGGAGCAAATATTAATCGCAGAACTTTGGACAATATCCGTTGTGCCGGTCTGACTATCGAAGAAAGTGAACCTATATATGGCAGTATTATGAAAAAACTGATTGTAAGTCGAAACAATTCAATGCAGAATGCTATTAAACTTGTCAATTGAGGTGTTTCATCATGTGTGGCAGATTTACGCGGATTGTGCCGCTCGAATCGATAGTGATCCGATTCACAATTTTGAATCAGGTCGATGAGAAAGACTATAAATCAAGTTATAATATTGCTCCCGGGCAAAATATTAACGCCATTATCAATGATGGCCGACGTAATCGCTTTGGCCAGCTTCGCTGGGGGCTGGTGCCCTCATGGGCAAAAGATCCCAAAATAGGCAATAAACTGATCAACGCACGTGCGGAGACGATTGCGGATAAGCCCAGCTTTCGCGATGCCTTTCTGAAAAGGCGCTGTCTAATTCCTGCCGACAGCTTCTATGAATGGAAACATGATGATGAAAATAAAAAAATGAAAACACCGATGCGTTTTCAACTGAAATCCGGTGAACTTTTTGCGCTAGCCGGAATCTGGGAATCCTGGAAAGCCCCTGACGGACATAAGATTTTCTCGTGCGCCATCATCACGACAGAAGCAAATGAACTAATGGCTCCGATTCATAACCGGATGCCTGTGATGCTGAGAAAAGAAGATGAAAAATTCTGGCTTGATCCATCCAACCATGACCTAGAAGCCCTCAGTCAATTGCTCATACCCTATTCGTCTGAAAACATGGAAGCCTATCAGGTTTCCGAAGACGTCAATTCTGTGAAAAATGACGGACCCAATCTTATAAAGAAAGTCAGACGGGACAATGAGAATCATATTAAGCACGATTAAGAAAAGCTTAATTTATTAAAGATTGCCAGTGGAGAAAACGCGTCCATTTTAATAACGAGATGAATCCGCGTCTTGCAATCCCATAGAGATAAGATCACCGTACCTTCTTATGTTAAAAAGAGAACGTGTGTGCCATAACCATTTCTGAAGGGAGGCGAACCCATGGTCACGAAGGGCTTGAAATTGAGAATCTATCCCAACAAACAGCAACGCCAGCAATTGACTCAAAATTTTGGCTGTGTGCGTTTTGTTTGGAATCAGATGCTGGCGATGCTCAACGAACGGCAGGCAAACAATCCTCAGGCTCCTTTTTTACACGTCTATGAGTTGAACAACTTGCTCCCTCAACTGAAAAAAGAGCATCCATTCCTTAAGGATGCGGAGAGTACCAGTCTCCAGATGGTCAACAATATTTAACGGATGCGTTTATTGCTTTCTTTAAGAAGGAGAAGAAGCCCTTTTTGGGCATCATAATGACAATCTTTGTCGGTTTCATCCAGCTCGTTGTTGTGACTTCGCTAAACTTTTATGGAAAAAAATTTCTGAACAGCCGGACGCAGTACGTGATCTCGTTTGTCTTTGCTGTTTTGTTCTGCATAGCCATCACTTAGTATGTCTCAATGGTTCCTGTTTTAAGATAGGATCAGCGGACATAATCCGGCCAGAATCAGAGGTGATCCCATTTTGTCTACACTACGCTTTCCCCACTGCCTATAACTGCCTATATCGGTTCGGCTTTAAATCAATTCGGTTCGATTTTAAAAATTCGTATCCCCTTCGCGTTAAAGAAAATTTTTATGCCACAAAAAAAGCAGCTGCTCCCGTTTTTGTCGGAAGCAGCTGCTTTTCTGAGAGCCTATTTCAGTTCATCAGTTTGCATATATCATTCGCAAAAGCGACCGGATCCTGAACCTGAAGGCCTTCTACCAGCAAAGCCTGGTTGTACAGGATGTTCGTGTAAAGGCTGACTTTCTTTTCATCATTCAGGTCATAAGCTGCTTTCAGTGCTTTGAAAACTTCGTGATTTGTATTGAGTTCAAGGATTTTATCTGCTTTGACATTTTCATTGTTTGGCATCTGATTGAGCACCTTTTCCATCTCAATCGATACCTCGCCTTCAGTTGCAAAGCAGACAGGATGTGTCTTCAGTCGTTTCGAAGCGCGGACTTCCTTGACGTTATCGGAAAGGATGTCCTTCATTTTGTCAAAAAGATTCTTGTTGACTTCTTCTTCAGCTTTGCTTTCCTTTTTCTCTTCTTCACTTTCGAGGCCAAGATCGCTGCTGGATACTGACTTAAACGATTTTTCTTTATAGGCATTCACCATCTTGATGGCAAATTCATCGACATCGTCAGTAAAGTAGAGAATTTCATAGCCTTTGTCGGCGACAAGTTCGGTTTGCGGCAATTTTTCGATCTTCTCGTTCGACTGACCAACCGCGTAATAGATGAACTTCTGATCTTCAGGCATTCTGGAAACATACTCGCCGAGCGTCACCATTTTCTTTTCCGTTGACGAGTAAAACATCAGCAGATCCTGCAGTTCCTCTTTGTGAGTGCCGTAATCCATGTACGCGCCATATTTCAGCTGGCGGCCAAACGATTTATAGAACTGCTCGTATTTTTCACGGTCTTCCTTCAGCAGCTTCTCAAGTTCCTTCTGGATCTTGTGTTTAATGTTTTTGGCGATCAGCTGCAGCTGCTTGTCCTGCTGCAGAATTTCACGCGATATGTTCAAGGACAGGTCTTCCGAATCAACCATGCCTTTGACGAAGCTGAAATAGTCCGGCAGCAGATCAGCGCATTTTTCCATGATCAGCACGCCGTTTGAGTACAGCTCCAGGCCCTTTTCATATTCTTTGGAGTAATAGTCGAAAGGAATGTTTTCCGGGATGTAGAGAATTGCGTGATAGCGCACCGCACCGTCCGCCTGGATATTGATATATTTCAGCGGCTTGTCATAGCCGTAATGTTTTTCGGTATAGAAGTTCTCATAATCCTCGTCTTTCAGCTCGTTCTTATTCTTGCGCCAGAGCGGCACCATGCTGTTGACTGTCTGTTCTTCCTTGAATTCTTCAAATTCCTTGTCGTTATCTTCTTTTGGACGGCTTTCAGTGACTTCCATTTTGATCGGGTAACGGATAAAGTCGGAATATTTTTTAATAATCTCTTTCAGGCGATAGTCTTCAAGAAATTCACCATACTTTTCATCATCAGTGTCTTCCTTCAACTTCAGAATCACATCGGTTCCGACGGCATCTTTGTCGCAAGGTTCAACAGAATAGCCATCTGCACCCTGCGATTCCCATTTATACGCCTGATCACTGCCCAGTGGTTTAGTGATAACCGTAACAACATCGGCAACCATGAATGCTGAGTAAAAGCCGACACCAAACTGGCCAATGATGTCATGTCCGTCTTTGGCTTCGTTATCATTCTTAAAATTGAATGAACCGCTTTGCGCGATAGTGCCGAGATTGTTCTCCAGTTCTTCCTGTGTCATGCCGATGCCGGTATCCGAAATAGTCAACGTCCGGTTTTCTTTGTCCGGAGTAATCCGAATATAGTAGTCATCTTTATTAAAGTTCAATGAATCATCGGCAAGCGCTTTGTAGTAAATTTTATCAATCGCGTCACTGCTGTTCGAAATAATTTCTCTCAGGAAAATTTCCTTCTGCGAATAAATCGAATGGATCATCATATCCAACAGTTTTTTCGATTCTGCTTTAAATTCTTTCGTTGGCATAAAATCTCTCCCCTTTTCAATAAATCCATTCCATATGTAACACGTATACCGTTTCTGTCATCGGATTAGCACTCATCATGCATGAGTGCTAACACATAATTTTATATATCATTCAAGGGCATTTGTCAAATTTGTCCTGTGTTTGAAGTCATACTTATTCACTAATTATACCTAGTAAAACGTTTACACTCATTTCAATCAATGTTACGATGGATCTGTTAATCCATTACATTAATCATAACACGGTTTTAGGTGAATTAGAGGAGGCAGTATATGAAAAATATATACATAGTCAGGCATGGGGAAACAATTCTCAATCTTCTCAACCGCTCTCAGGGCTGGGCGGATTCTCCGCTCACACGGAAGGGTGAACGGCAGGCTGAAACACTGGGGAAAACGATTAAGGAAATGCCGATCACCTTTGATGCCGCCTATACGAGTGATTCAGGGAGAGCCAGAGAAACAGCGCGCCTGGTCCTGAACCACTCGGGAAATAGTAGTGTCCCTTTGACTGAGACTGAAACTTTGCGTGAAGCGGCGTTCGGCAGCTTTGAAGGCTATGATAACGATGAAATGTGGGAACAGGCCGGTCTGGCTGTCGGCATATCCGGCATGAGCAGGAAATCACCGATTGACCTGAAAATTAAAGCAATCGAAGGCATCAAAAAATCGGACAAAATTAATTACGCAGAAGGTTTTGAAGAAGTCAGCCGCAGAATTGAAGACCTTAAGAATCTTATCATCAGCAGCGAAGCCTCCAGTATTCTATTGGTCAGCCATTCACTGCTAATTTGCTGCATTTTACATGTGCTTTTCCCGAACGGATTGAAAATTGATAAAGTACCAAATGCCAGTGTCACAAAGATCCATTATTCGGAAGAAGCCTTTCATTTGGACTACATTGGGCGAACTGAAGAATTGTGAGCGGTTATTTTAGATAAGTCGGGACGCTTTGAATGCGATCCCGATTTTTTATTTTAATAATCATTTTATCTTTGGTTTATCTTTTTCCTCAATCAGTGCCTGTCGTTCAGGCTTTTCTCAAAACAAACTGCTTCGGGACGACCAATGTACTTCCCATAATTATGAATACGACGGTAAGACTTACTTTTGTAAAATTGAACGGCTTTCTGGTTTATCTGGCTCGTTTCAAGAATTAATTTTATATATACCCCATCTTACGTACCCCATCTTACGGGCTTCATTCTCCAGATAATCCAGTATTTTACCTCCTATTCCCTGTCCGACAAAGCCGGCATGCGTCGGTTCATGACCGCTGCCGCCTCCGCTGACAAAGGCAACCTTTCCCTTAGACAGCCGTTTATTCAGGACAACATTTGTTCCCGGAATGCGTTCGATCAGATCTTCGCTTCCGAAAATCAGCCCGTCAATCATCTGATCCACGACATCTTCCGGTTTATTGATAATTTTTTTCATCTGGCAACACCCCTTTCGATCTTCCCAAATAACATACATCTTAATCTTAATGTGTAACCGCTTACAATTCTATCTCTATAAAGCTTATTTACACAATTTTAAAGAAAACAGAAAAGCAGCAATCGGAAAAGCAAAAATATTCCCGGACAATTTTTTGTCCGGGATCATTGGAAATTTATAAAATGGCCTGGGAGCATTCAGTTTAATCCAGCCACTTTTCACACTAATCCTTTTAGGCAACTTCATGCATAAATCCGGCCGGGCTTAAGAAGGATACTCCATTGTATCGCTTTCCTGAGATCAAAGATTATCGACAAACCGCTTCATGCGCGTCATCGCTTCCTGGAGCTGCGCCATAGAAGTGGCGTAAGAGCAGCGCACGAAGCCCTCGCCCCCTGCTCCGAACGCATTGCCGGGGACGACCACTACTTTTTCAGTCTGCAAAAGTCGGGTTGCGAACTCTTCCGAACTAAGCCCTGTTGATTCAATGCATGGAAAAGTATAAAAAGCGCCCTCAGGATTATGGCAGGCCAGCCCCATGTCATTTAGCGACTGAACGATAAAATTGCGCCGCTGCCGATAGCTCTTCCTCATCTCCTTGACGTCCTTGCGCCCAGTCTTCAGCCCTTCGAGCGCGGCATACTGTGCCATGGTCGCGGCACACATAATGGCGTACTGATGAATTTTCAGCATGCCTCCGATAATTTCTTCCGGCGCACAGACAAAACCTAGCCGCCACCCCGTCATTGCAAGATCCTTTGAAAAACCGCTGACCAGAATGGTACGTTCACGCATGTCATCGAGCGCGGCGAAACTCGTATAGAGTTCGTCATAGACAAGTTCAGCGTAAATTTCATCAGAAAGGATCAGTAAGTCGTTATCCTTAGCAACGGCAGCGACTTTCTCCATTTCATCCTTGCTGAGCATCGAGCCCGTCGGATTATTGGGTGAACAGATCATGATTGCTTTGGTGCGCTCCGTGAGTGCCTCCCCCAGCTCTTCAGCAGTCACTTTAAAGTTGTTTTCCCTGTTTGTTTGAACGATGACGGGAACGCCGCCGGCAAGAGTGACCAGAGGCGCGTATGACACAAAGCACGGTTCAATCACCAGAACTTCATCACCTGGATCCAGAATGGCTCTCAGCGCGATATCAATGGCCTCGCTTGCGCCCACCGTGACGATAATTTCAGATTCCGGTTGATAAGAAACACAAAAATAGTTCTCGATATATTTTGCTATTTCTTCCCGAAGCGCCGGCAGCCCGGCGTTTGCCGTATAGGATGTATAGCCATCTTCCAGAGACACGATGGCAGCTTCGCGGACATTCCACGGTGTAACGAAATCAGGCTCACCGACACCCAGAGAAATCACTCCGGTCATTCCCGCTGTTGCGTCAAAAAATTTCCGTATACCGGAAGGCTGAAGTGTTCTGACATGTTTCGCCAGATAACTGGTTTTTAATTCCATCACGGCGACACCACAATTCGTTTGTCCTTGTCATCCGAATCATAGATCGTGCCGTCATGCTTATACTTTTTCAGTACGAAGTGTGTCGTCGTCGAAATGACACCATCGATGGTCGATAGTTTTTGAGTGACAAAATGAGCCACTTCATTCAGTGAGTTACCCTCGACAACAACGGACAGATCATAAGTTCCAGACATCAGATAGACTGACTTCACTTCCCTGTGTCGGTAAATCCGCTCCGCGACATTTTTGAAACCGACATCTCTTTTTGGCGTGATTTTAACGTCAATCATCGCCGTCACGCCCTGGTGACCATCAATTTTTGTCCAGTCGACAAGCGAAACATAGCGCACGATGATTTTCTGCTCTTCAAGTTTTTTTATAATTTCCCGAGTCTGCTCGACACTCAGATTTGTCATCTTGGCGACATCCTCATTTGTCAGACGGGCATCTTTTTCAAGTATTTCGGCAATTTCAATTTCAGTCGCAGTCAGTTTCATTCTATCTCTCCTCTCAAATCATACGTTTCAAAATACAAAAGAACGTCACAGTCATTATATTACTTCGCGCCCCGCGTGAAAACGCCAAAGTGAGAAGAATTACATTCCTCTTAAGAATTTTTTTCTATAGGGCCTTGGAAGATTTGAAGAAGCCTGTTTCTAAATGGACAAGTTGCCTAGGGAAGCCCTAAGAATAGTATGTAAAAAAGGGCGGAATAGGCCGTGTCGTGACAAAAAAACATGGCCCATTCCGCACACCTGAACGGTGAGCAACGGATGGGGGAAGTTTGAATGAAAGTTTGTGTGGTTGGCGCCGGGTATGTCGGCCTGACGACTTCAGCTGTACTGGCGGATCTTGGGCATCAGGTAACATGCGTAGACTTGGATCAGAATAAAATCAGAACGCTTCAGGACGGAAAAATTCCGATTTACGAGGAAGGACTAGCCGAGCTTATCGAAACGGGCACTCGTTCTGGAAGACTGGTTTTTTCCAGCGATACAGCTTCAGGCATTGAGGATCATCCCGTCATACTTATCGCTGTCGGAACACCTCCGCAGAACGATGGAAGCACAAATTTGGCGGCCGTAGCCAATGTAATTGAAATGATTGCTGATCACGCGCATGCGCACAAAACGGTCATAACAAAAAGTACCGTTCCTCCCGGGACCAATGAGTGGATCAGCCGGGTATTGAGTGATAAAGGATTGCATCCGGAAAGTTTCGATGTGGTATCCAACCCTGAATTTCTCAAAGAAGGCACAGCGGTTCATGATTCTTTCCATCCGCACCGGATCGTCATCGGCGCAAAACGAAAGAAAGCTTTTCAATTGGTCCGGTCACTCTATCAAAAGATCAAAGCTCCGGTGATAGAAACAAATCTCGCCGGTGCTGAGTTAATCAAATATGCGTCAAACGCTTTTTTGGCTGCGAAGATTTCCTTTATCAATGAAGTTTCCAGAATTTGTGATGCGTATGATGCCGATATCAAAGACATTCAGCGCGGGCTTGAAGAAGACCCACGGATCGGCTCACATTTTCTCAGTGCGGGGCTGGGTTTCGGCGGTTCGTGCTTTCCTAAAGATTTAAGTGCTCTGGTACATGCGGCTACGGATAAGGGGCTTACCCCTTCCCTGCTTCAGGCAGTCAGTGATGTTAACGAGACGCAAACTGACTTTTATCTTAATAAACTGGAACAGGATCTGAACGATTTAAAAGGAAAGCAGATTACAGTCTGGGGTGTCACTTTCAAACCCGGAACCGACGATCTGCGCTGCTCCCAGTCCGTTAAACTGATCAACAAATTGATCAGTAAAGGCAGCGTCATTCATACGTATGATCCGGTAGCAAAGATTGAAAGCGAACGAGTGGCAAGCCATGATGATCTCTATGATTCTGTAAAAAATTCAGATGCACTGATTATTGCCACGGAATGGCCTGAATTTCAGGCACCGGACTGGGAGCGGATTAAAAGGTCAATGAATGGGACACTGCTGCTCGACGGCAGAAATTTCGTCGATTTGGAATCGATACGTGCACATGGACTGCATTATCTGGGGGTGGCACGGCGTTGAAAATATTAGTCACCGGTGCTGCAGGGTTCATCGGTTCACAGCTCTGCGAACGATTGCTTCAGACAGGAAATCATCACGTCATCGGAATTGACGGCCTGATTAATGAGAAAAAAATCAGGTTGCGTAATCTGACTCATTTAATTGAATACGACGAATCACGTTTTCAATTTTATCCGATCAATCTGCTCCAGGCTGATCTGAATCAGCTGCTTCAGGATGTGGACGTAGTTTATCATCTTGCCGGAATGCCCGGCGTCCGTTCAAGCTGGGGAAACGATTTCAATTTCTACGTGGAAAATAATATTCTGGCGACGCAAAAGTTGCTGGAAGCCTGCCGGGGCAGGTCTCTGAAGAAATTTATCTATATTTCTACCTCTTCGGTCTATGGTGAAAAAAAAGGAAGGGTGCCTGAATCATCTCTGCCGCAGCCGCTTTCCCCCTATGGCGTCAGCAAACTTACCGGTGAATACTTATGCAAGGTTTACTACAAGAATGAAGGAATTCCGATTGTTATTTTAAGATATTTCACCGTGTATGGTCCCCGTCAGCGCCCGGATATGGCGTTCCACCGTTTCATCCGCAAGATCATGGAAGGCCAACCGGTTCCTGTATATGGAGACGGGAAACAGACGCGGGATTTCACCTATATCAGTGACTGCGTTGAGGGTACAGCTTCCGTTCTTGAAGCCGACCATGTGATCGGCGAGACGATCAATATCGGCGGGCTGGAAAGAGCCTCTGTCTTAGATATCCTGTCTATCCTCAAGGATCTTACCGGCCAACCGGTCCAAACAGTTTTTGCCGGGGAACCCAAAGGCGAGCCGAAACACACGTGGGCGGACACACGGAAGGCAAAGAAATTACTGAATTATCAGCCGAAAGTATCTCTGAAAACGGGGCTTAAACATGAAATTGCCGACCTAAAG
The DNA here is from genome assembly GCF_002802965.1 of Sporolactobacillus pectinivorans. NCBI lineage: Bacteria > Bacillati > Bacillota > Bacilli > Caryophanales > Sporolactobacillaceae > Sporolactobacillus > Sporolactobacillus pectinivorans. The sequence continues at coordinate 2,290,613 of NZ_NXGA01000001.1, forward strand.
CTTTTATATAAGGAGAAAGTCGAATGAAGCTGGCATTGATCTGTACTGAGAAGCTGCCTGCCCCGGCTGTCAGAGGCGGGGCTATCCAGATCATGATTGACGGAATCTCACCGTTTCTTTCGTTTGGACACGAACTGACCGTTTTTTCAATTACTGACCTCTCTCTTCCCCGCCAGGAAGAACGCAATCATGTCCGATACATTCGCTTTCCGCGAGAGAGTTATACAGAACAGGTCACTTCGGCACTGACAGACGCTCATTTCGACGTCGTACATGTTTTTAACCGCCCGCAAAATCTGATCCGCTACAAAGCGGCCGCTCCGGAGAGCAATTTTGTTCTGAGTCTGCATAACGATATGTTCAGTACGGAAAAAATCAGCGTGACGGCAGGACAGGAAGCTATTCGATGCTCAGAAAAAATCATGACCGTCAGCCATTATATCCAGCGTACGACCGCAGACCGTTTCCCGGAATCCGAGCAAAAACTTGAGGTGGTTTACTCGGGCATTGACCCTAGCCGGTTTCATCCACAATGGACACCGAAGGGCAGAGCAATCAGGGAACAAATGCGAAGCAAATACCAACTTGGAAATAAAAAAATCATTTTATTTGCCGGTAGACTTTGCTGCGCAAAAGGGCCCCATCTGTTAATCCGGGCGATGAAGTATATCATTGACAGTCATCCGGATGCTGTACTTGTCATCGCCGGAGGAAAATGGTTCGCTGATAACGATATGAATCATTATGTCCGGATATTGCACCGACTTGCCGAACCTTTGGGCAATCATGTCCTTTTTACCGGATTTATCCCCGCAGATCGGATACCTGACCTGTTCACTATGGCCGATCTTTTTGTCTGCAGTTCGCAATGGCAGGAACCGCTGGCCCGTGTCCACTACGAAGCCATGGCTGCCGGGCTGCCGATCATTACGACCAACCGCGGAGGTAATAGTGAAGTGATGCACCCGAACGTCAATGGACTGGTCGTGAATGATTATGATCGGGCTGGCGCTTATGCAGCGGCAATCGATTTTATTTTGTCAAACGGTTACTCAGCGAAAATCATGGGACATAACGGGCGAAAACAGGCTGCCACATCCCACCGCTTCAGTCAGGTCGCCAATCATTTGGAACGGATTTATCTGAAAGCCTGTCGTCCGGCAGGCCAACCTAATCAGAGCGGATCTATAGCCACTTCTTAGAGAAGACCTGATAAATAAGAAGTTTACTTATGAGGCTATTTCGGCAATTAAAAATCAGTCTAAACTAATAAAAGTCTGTCGTCCTGTAAATCAATCGGCTTTCACGCTTCAGAGGATCCTATGGGCTAAAAAAGGCACTATCAGAAAACATCATTACAAGAAAAAGGGGGCCTCAGACAGCCTCCTTTTTCTTCATATTCAAGAATAGAATAAATTGAACTTTTTCGCGATCCATGGCTTTGCCGGAGGATTTTCACTCACTACATAAGTAGGATCCGGTACTTTAATCTTCTCAGATTCAGTCTTTTCTTCATGAATCCCCTTCGTTTTTTCTTTTTTGACTTCTGTTTTCTCCTTCGGTATTTCATCATCTACATCAATGGAAGAATGTACTTTCTCAGGTTTTTCGGTCATCTCTCCTGAGACCAGATGCTCCGAAGATAAAGAGAGTTCGGTTAATGATGTATCGGGCACTTCAGGCGGGGAAAAAGTTTCTGTCTGTATGCCGATTTCAGGATGATTGAGCAATTGATCATATTCAGCAGCGCTCCACCCCATCGAACCCGGCGGCGAAAACCGATAGTGCTCCAGATCGACTTTTGGAATTTTAATTTCGTCAAGATTAACAGGCTTAGCCAATTATGTCTCAGCTCCCTTTATGACACGTACATTTTCATCAAAGTGATCAAGAAATGCCTGTTTGGATTCTTCAACAGCTATGACATTTCGAAAATTCATCAGATACTTCTCATCGCCCCAAGACTCTTTCTGGCCAAGAAAATATTTATGGGCCATTGCGCAGAACATATGAGGGAACTTCAGATCCGTCCATAATACCTGATAATATTCCTTGGATAGAGGGTAAACGCGATCGTAGGCGCTCAGCATCCGGCATGCCAGATCTTGATCCCATACGGCCAGTTTCTTCATGACTTTATTTAACAGGATTCTTAGATCTCTTGCCGGAAGATCGATGGTCACTGAGTGCAGGTCTTTCATGAACACTTGATCATCTTTCAGGATCATACGGGCCATCGTAAAATCCTGCTGGCAGAACATACCCGACTCGATCGTTTCATTAGTCCAATTTTCTATATTCGAAGCGTCCAATTCTTTCAGCGATGCACGGCCGCGCGCAATCATCTGATCAACATGACTGAGAAAAAGCTTTGAAAACTCATCTTCCGGATCATCCTCAGCCAGTTTTTTATTGTCTTCGAGCTCCTGAAGCTTCCAGCGATACAATTTATGCCACTTTCCGGTTCGTGTTCTTTTCTTGCTGCCATCAACGGGAATATATCCTTTCGATGCCTGATGAAACGCACCGGCAAAAGCCATTGTTTTAGTGATCTGGTTCTTGTCGTAATATAGGACCGGATCGCTCTCACTTGCTTCATAAAGCACATAGACATGATCCCCGCCCGACAGGCAAAGCCCGCCGTTTTTTGTCGGAATCAGCTTCGCAATTGGAAGACCTTTTTTTTGCAGATGCCAGTGTGCGCCGGCAATAAATACCATTCGTCTCGGATTCATAAATTCCTGCCGGAGGTAAAAATCTCCATTTTCAGTCTTAATCAACCATTTTGATCGTCCACTGCGTGTTGAAAGCAGTTTTACGGATTTGGGGTTGATCGGATAGTAGCGCAGAACCATTTTCAGATCTTCATGATTTTTTTCCAGACTTTCCGTGTATTTTTCTTTATTCAATTTGATTCCCCATTTCAGATGCCTTTTCATTCATTGCCTTCGTACACGCGAAGCAAATTATCCGCTACACGGCTCCAGCCATATTTTGATTCGGCAAGCTGCCTGCCTTCTCTCCCCATCTCTTCCCGCTTTTGTCCATCGCTGAGCAATGAATTGATGACTCGTGCGTACTCCTGTGGCTGATCAAAATCATCAATGATCGCTCCATTTTCACCGTTGCTAATCACTTCGGCATTTCCGCCCCGGTTCGTTGTAACAATCGGCAAACCGGCAGCCATCGCTTCATAATGCACCCTGGCCAGCGGCTCCTGCCACTGCGAACTGCAGACGAAAAGATCGGACATAGCATAAAAATAGGGAATATCCCGGGGCCTGACAAACTTGATAAAAGTGACATAATCCGAATGCATTGCGCCCAGCGTGTACAGATGCTTCACATAATTATTGACCTGATTATCGCCAAACCACTTTGAGCCGACAAAAACAAGCATCACATCAGGATGTTCCCGGGCTATTTCCGGAATGGCCTGAAGGAGAATATGGGGGCCCTTGACTTTGCTCAACCGCCCGACGAACAGAATGATTTTCTTCCCTTCAAGGCCAGCTTTCTCCCGCATAATTTTCCGTATTCTTCCGCCTTCGTCTGTCCACACAGGATGATAAGTATCCAGGTCTACTCCTGAATAGACGGTCTCGATTTTTTCTGCAGCTTCAGGAAACCTGGAGATTATTCTCTCCCCGATAAAATTGCTGACCGTCACGATTTTTGAAACTGCCTGAATACATTTTTCACCGTTTTCTTTTGTTATTTTACTTTCCGCAAACATTTCATTGTGAACACTGAGTACGAAGCGACTGTCCGGTGACGCTTTTTTCAGACTTTCGATCCAAGACGGACGGTTGCACAGATGAATGACATCAAAGTGTTGGGTTTTTAACTGTTCCACCAATCCTGCGAGATAATGATGCTTATCAATTCGAATATACTGAATCCCGTCTTTCGTTTCACTCTCCTGCAGGTCGGGATCTTTTATCGAAAAAACGGTGACCTGATGGGACTTCGCAATGATTTCCGCTGATGACTGGAGGTATATTTGGATCGCGCCGCCCCTGATTGCCGGGACAGGCAGTTTTTCCGTTGCGATCATCGCAATATTCATAAGGCTCCTCCTTCTACTACGCTGTATAAATAGTTCTCACTTTTTATGATACGGGCAACCGGCGCGAGTTGTGCGCAGTCATCTCTTTTGCTATGAAAATGGGCAGTTTATGCCGGGCCGTCAACCTAATTGTTGAAACCTGGTGTTTAATAATAGCAGATACCGGTCAGAAACCATAAGTTATCTATATAGAACTCTGGAGTGGAGGAAAAGTGATGAATAGACCGAGCGGACCGCTATTGACCTATAACGGAATTAAATTAACAAGCACTGATATCGGGGCAAACTCCGATCAGCACCTGATACAAGATGATCTGAAACACACAAACCAATCACTGAATCAATCTTCGAAAGACAAGTTGAAAGAAGAAGAAAAAAGCGAGACGGAACTGACTCCGGAAATGGTTGAAAAATTAAATCAGCTGGCCTCTTCCCTGTTGAACAACTGGGCGATTGAGGTACAGAATATTGAATTGATTCAGGGCGGGCAAATGGCGATTGTCTGGAAACTGGCTACAGACCGTGGCCCTCTTTGCCTGAAACGCATTCACCGGCCGGAGAAAAAAGCTCTGTTCTCTATCTATGCTCAGAATTACCTGGCGAAAAAAGGATCGCGTGTTCCCGGAATCATATCCAATAAGGAGGGCGGCCTTTATACAAAGCAGGGTCCGTTTCTTTTCGTCGTTTATGACTGGATTGTCGGCCGCCCTTTTGATTTAACCGTGCAGGAAGATCAGGAATGGATTATGAAAGGATTGGCGCAGTATCATCGGGATTCAATCGGTTACCAGCCGCCCGAAGGCGTTCCGGTGTTCACCAAGCTTGGCCAATGGCCGAAACATTATATCAAACGCTGCCAGCAGATGGAATCATGGAAATTGATAGCTGAAAACATGCCCGATGATCCTTTTTCACAACTATATTTGTCGGAAATTGATCACCACATTGAATTCGGCAGGGATGTATTAAAAAAGTTACAGGCCTCCTATTACCCTGAATGGGTAGCCAAGTGCAAAATTGCGCCCGGTCTTTGCCATCAAGATTACGGGACAGGTAATACGCTGCTTTCAGATAATAACATCTGGATCATCGACCTTGACACGACGACCTTTGATCTGCCTATCCGGGATCTGCGAAAAGTAATAATCCCTCTGATGGGCGATCAGGGAGAATGGGATCAGGTCCTTTTCAATACAATGCTCAGGGCCTATGAACAAGTTTCTCCATTGACCGGCGAGCAGAAAAAAGTAATGTTTACAGATATGCTCTTCCCGTATGAGCTCTATGAGACTGCCAATGAGAAGTATGGAAGAAAAAACGATTTGCCGCTGGAAGAATTGGTGCAGGCTCTTGAATACGAGCAAAAAAAGAGCGAGCAAATCAATGGACTGATAGCGGGTTTGTAAATTTCATTGGTATACCAACAATAAAGGATCAGAACTCTATATTGTAAAGAGTCCTGATCTTGTCTTTTTCTAATTATCGTCTTTTTCCAGGTTTTCACCACATATGTCGGCATCGATGACCTGTCCTCTGTCCGTTGAAGCCTGCGTTTTCCCGGAGGATGTTTTCTGCCGACAAAGTGCAAAGTGTCTGAACTGAGTCACGCTGATACCAGCAAAAACCAAACTACCAACCAGGTTCAGTACATGTCACTTTCTCGTACTATAAAGGTATCCTAAAACAAAGGTATCCTAAAATCAGGTCTCTATCGGGTCGGCTCAAAAGCATTGTACTATTTTACTAAGAGTCGCTCTTTCCGCCAAACAAGGAATCCGTCAGGAAAATGAAATATGTCCTTAATTTTCCAGTCATGATTTTAATGTTTGGAAAAATATTTTTGATGAAGTATACTGAGGTTTGTAAAGGATTTTTCTTTTTTCCTGATGACTCATAGAATAGAATCTCACACATCCACTCTGTATGGAGGAATGGAAAATGAAACTTGTTATTGTCAGGCATGGTGAAAGTGAATATAATAAGCTCGATTTGTTTTCCGGCTGGGAAGATATTGCACTGACCGAAAAAGGGATCAGTGAAGCTCGGGCGGCAGGCCGGGACATTAATCAGACCGGCATTCATTTTGATGTAGCTTTTACATCGGTTCTCAAACGCTCGATTAAGTCTCTTCAATACATACTTGACGAGATCGGCCAGGAATGGCTTCCCGTTCATAAAACGTGGCGTTTGAACGAGCGCAGCTACGGAGCGCTGCAGCGTCTGAATAAAGCCGAAACAGCTGATGAACGCGGTCACGACCTCGTTAACAGGTGGCGTAAAAGTTATGATGCATTGCCTCCGATGCTGGAAAACGATGATCCACGCCACCCTTGCCATGACCGGCGCTATGCGCATGTCGATCCGTATCTGCTTCCCGGAGGAGAAAGCCTGAAAACAACGTTGGACAGGGTACTCCCCTGCTGGAGCGACCAGATTGTCCCCCATCTTCTGAGCGGTGAAAACGTTCTTGTGGTCAGCCACCGGAATACATTGCGCGCTTTGGTAAAATATTTGGAACATATCTCAGACCAGGACATCGTCAAGGTCGACATTCCCACTGGTGTTCCAGTCGTTTATGACTTTGATAACAAGATGAATATTGTTTCAAAACTTGAGCTCGAAACAGAGGTTATTTCCCGTTCCAACCCTGAGATCTCGGAAAAGTAAGTAATGCTACTTTTCCGTCAGCGATTAAAATTCTCCCGAAAAATGATTGTCACACGCCTTGTAGATTCTTTATTATTTGATTGGGAAGGATATTGATTGACGGATCCTTTCTTTTTTTGTACCCTCTCAAAATGATTCTCTGAAGAAGTAATCTATGTGATAGAAGTATACAGAATAATTCATTACTAATTTTTTTTTTTTGAAAAAAGAGTGTTTTCCGAAATATTTTTCGCTATAATTAATTCATTACCTAAAGTCATCAAATAGATGTGTTTTAGGAATGTATTGTCTATCACAGAGAGGGTGAAAACATGTCCGGAATCCAGGAAGCACAAAATAATAATTTTTCAAATATTGCCAACCGTCTGGATAGGCTGCCGATAGCCCGTGTGCACATTCATGTGCTGGCGGCGCTTGGCGTCGTTTATTTTTTTGATCTTGCCGATCTATTCACATTGAGCAATGTGGCCCCTGCTTTAATTGAACATTGGGGCATCAGCCTGAAAACTGTAGGAAATATCACCGCTGTTTCATTTCTTGGAATGTTCATCGGCGCTTCGGTCGGCGGCTGGCTGGCCGATAAAATCGGCAGAAAGCGAGCGCTCACATGGTTTGTCCTGCTCTTTTCTGTCGCATCGATCTTCAACGGATTTTCTTGGGATGTAACCTCGCTGATCGTTTTCCGCTTTTTCACAGGTGTCGGGCTTGCATCCGCTATGATTGTGACGAACAGCTATCTGGCCGAATTCTTCCCTTCAAATGTTCGAGGCAGATTTACGACACTCTGCGCGATGGCCGGCCTGATCGGCGTACCGATCACAAATGTTGTTTCTGCTTTAGTCATCCCTCTTGGGGGATGGGGCTGGCGTCTGGTCTTTTTCTGGGGGGCTGCCGGTATACTATTTTTCATACTCTCTCATAAAATGGAAGAATCACCCAGATGGTTTGAAAATCAGGGAAAATTTCGAGAAGCGGACGCAATAATGAAAAAAATTGAGGCACAGGTTGAAAAGGAAAAAGGTTCACTCAATGAACCCAGAAAACCCGTCGCAGTAAAGCAAATAGAACATAAAGGGTACGCCGGTCTTTTTAAGGGAACGAACCTGAAGATTACGGTTGTCCTTTCCGGAATCTGGATTTGCGAAACTTTCGGATTTTATGGCTTTGCATCTTGGGTGCCCAGTCTGTTAAAGAGCAGCGGCATTGATATTGAGCAGGCGCTCTGGTACAATGTGCTTCAGTCTGTCGGTGCGCCATTCGGTGCCTTTATTGGTTCAATGATTTCTGAACGTTTTCAGCGTAAATCAATTCTGGCATTCAGCGCGTTTCTCACAGCGATCGCAGGTCTATTGTATGGCATGACAATGATTCCGCTGATGATTATCATTTTCGGTCTAGCGGTAAATATTACAGAGCGTGTTTTTACCTCCAATCTGTACGCGTACACTTCCGAACCTTATCCAACAGAATACCGTTCATCGGGGAGCGGACTGGCCTATGGACTTGGCCGTTTCTCAAACATCTTTGGATCCCTGATTATCGGTTTTGTCGCTGTAAATCTCGGTTATGTGAGCGTCTTTCTCTTCATCGGTGGCTGCTGGCTAATCTGCGTTGCTCTTCTCATCTTCTTTGGGCCGAAAACTAATAACTTGCAGATTTGATCAATTTGCTCTTCTCATTTCATTTAAGCTAAGGCACAGACTTTTAGTGGGACTAAAGTCTGTGTTTTTATTTTTTTTACAAATAAAGGGAATAAATACTCTGTTTATATTTTCTTCGAATCTTATAATTATTGTAAAATAATAAACCGAGGTGATTGGTGCGTGCAAATTACTCAGGTTGCGATAGTGATTACTACGGGTCGGCATTTGACAAATACTTATAGCCAGCTTATTGCTTTACAGCAGGAAAAGCATTTTATGCTGAACAATATACAGGAGCTTCAGCATGGAAGGATTTCAAGAACAGCGGCGGAAAGCATCAACAGAATCCAGGAAAATATTATATCTGTAAATCGGCAAATTAATGACGTCCAATCGGAAGCTAGTCATCAGAGTCAGTACTCTCAACAGGCGTTAGTCGGAGGCGACCGAATGGAGATCAGCAATCAAGCATTAGCACGATACAATGCCTATTATACTTAAAGAAAACCCAGAATCGGTTCCGATTTTGGGTTTTCTTTTTAGTCATTCTGTTTTAAGAGAGAAAAGCATGGGTTATTCCGGATTTGGAAAGTAACCAATCATCTGATTTACAAAACGATCCAGCCATTTACGATCCTGCTCGGTACCATGAAAATTGGTACTGAATGTCATCACTTTATTGAATGTGGTCACAGCAATCTGAAAATAAGGTGCGTATTTTATCGATCCGGAGATGAAGGCATCTTCAGCATCCAGATTCCCGAACCTCAGACTTTCCTTGTCAAGAATGCCTATATTAGTCATGCCGTTTAAAGGAATACTGTAGATTTTAGGGAACTCTCTCTTCGCTTCGTCAAGCGGCAGTGTCTGATATGCTTTCTCCAGTTCCCAGTACACTTTCAGAGGTTCAAGACTCCCCTTTTGTTTATCCATGACGTTTTTCACTTGATGCAATGCCTCATCAAAAGTTATTCCAACTTTTCTTGGAACAGCACAGATAATATTAGACGTCAGGTTGCATATACCGGGAATATAGTCTTTAGGTAAAAAGGCCCGAATGTTGACCGGACAATCGAGAACAATCAGATCACCCTTAAGGGCAGCCGACAGTGCACAGACATAGGCCGCAAACAATGCATCGTTAATCGTAGCTCCACGTTTTTTTGCATAGTCTTTAATGGCATTGAATTGCGATACTCCGACCTTGTGTTTGATGATGAACGGGTGATGTTCATCACCTGATAAAGGTAAGTAATCCCGTTCTGATTGGGAAAAAGATTGCAGATGAGCCTGATGTACTTCTTGCATCTGTTTTTCTGTTAAATGGCTGAAAACCTGATGAATGCTCCGTCTCCCAGGATCCGGCATCTCAAATGGAAGTGCAGTCATATCGGGATAATCAGAAAATTGAGAGTAGCATTTGCAAAGAAGATACAAATAATCCCTGAAGCCTCCTCCGTCACAAACCATATGATTCATGACAATAGCCAAAGTATCTGCGTTTTTATCGCGCACAACAGTAATGGACAATTGAGGGCCAACCTGCTCATCAAGCTTGCGGATCAGGGACTCGTGAACCGATTCTTCACGATTGTCTGTCTCAAAAATCTTAACAATATCTTCCGCTGTCCAACCCGCTTCTGACCAAACGGCCCCGGTTTCTGATTCAGAAAACCTGCAAACAATCAATGGAACAGCCTGAAATGTTGCGGTAACCGCTTTTTTCAGAAGATCCACGGATACACGGCCATTATATTCAATGGAAGCATGTAAATAATGATCATTGCGCTTCTTCTGTCCTGATACGTAATGCTTGATGTCCGCACTTTCAGCCGGATAGTTTCTCTGTTTTATTTCTGTCATTCATTTCATCTCCTCAATCAGCAGTTAGTTATCTTATCGATGGGGCTATTACTTACGGCAATAGAGTGACTAGAGGTCGGATCTGAACGGTCATAATTTTCTAAATGCGCGCCGCTCCGCATAATCAACACAAGTGGGGCAGATGAAAATAGTTCTTCCATGGTCGTCTCTGTATTTTCTCATACCAGGCTTTTTTTGATGACAAAGCGCGCATTCTTTTTGAAATAGCAAAATATGCACCGTTGCAGTTGCCAGATTTCTTAGCCAATTCATGAACAGCCATCCCCTTCAATGATTGCCTTGAATAGTTACAATTATAAATTGTAAGCCGCTTTTCGATCAAATGATTAAGACTGTGAACCAGGCGGTATCAGAAAAACGGCGGGATCATCCACAAAGATGATTCCACCGTTTTTTTAATAAAACAAAAATTATGCCAGATAGGCTTCGCGAACCTGTTGGTTGGACAGTAATTCGTTGCATGGCCCCTCGAGAACAATGTTCCCTGTTTGAATCACATACCCGCGGTTAGCAATCTGAAGAGCTTGAAAGGCATTCTGTTCTACGAGTAGAATGGTCATGCCCTCTTTGTTCATCTCTTTTATGATCTCAAAAATCTGCTCCACAACAATGGGAGCAAGTCCCATAGATGGCTCGTCAAGCATCAGAAGTTTGGGTTTCATCATCAGCGCGCGCCCGATGGCGAGCATTTGCTGTTCGCCGCCGCTCATGGTCCCTCCTTTTTGATCGAGCCTTTCCTTCAACCTTGGGAAGTATCCGAATACGCGAGCCATACGTTCGGCAATTACTTTTTTATTTCGCTCCGCAAAAGCGCCGATCTGCAAATTCTCACGCACAGTCAGTCTTGGAAAGATGCGCCTGCCCTCAGGTACCTGAGCAATACCCATATAAGCGTTCACATGAGCCGGGTTCTTGGTAATATCTTTGCCATCGAATACAATGAATCCTTCTTTGGGCGTTACCTGACCGCTGATAGATTTCAATGTTGTTGATTTTCCGGCACCGTTGCTTCCGATCAGCGTAACAATCTCACCTTGATCAACGTAAAGGTCGATCCCCTGCAGCGCTCGAATTTTTCCATAAAAGCTCTCTATATTTTTCAGCTCAAGATAATGCTTTCCCGGTTCATCAGCCAAGATTGCTCGCCTCCTTTCCAAGATATGCCTCAATCACACGTTTATTGTTCCTGATATCGTCAGGTTTACCGGAGGCGATTAATTCGCCATGGTCAAGGACGTAAATATAATCCGAAATCTCCATAACCAGTCTCATATCATGTTCAATCAGGATTATCGTTACATCCAACCGCGTACGCATATCATGGATAAGATCCGTTAAACTCTTTGTTTCTTTAGGGTTCATGCCTGCTGCCGGTTCATCAAGAAGCAGAATTTTAGGCTTTGACGCGATCGCTCTGGCAATTTCCAGGCGTCGCTGTGCCCCATAAGGAAGATTGCCCGCACTTTCATTCAAGCTGTCTTCCAGACCGACATATTCCAGTATTTTATAAGCCTCTACTTTGGCCTCCTCTTCCTCGCGTGTGATAGACGGAAAGTGAAGGAGCGTCCCGACCCAATGGCTTTTAAGCTGCTGATGCATACCGACCAGCACATTTTCCAGGACGGTCTGTTCATTAAAAAGGCGGATGTTCTGGAAAGTACGTGTAATACCAAAGTGGCAAACCTGATGCGGCTTGAGCCCGACAAGTGATTTTCCATTCAGTAGAATATCTCCCGATGTCGGTCTGTAAACTGCGGTAATCATATTAAAGAAAGTCGTTTTACCGGCACCGTTAGGGCCTATTACAGCTGTGATTGAATTCTTCTCAACATTCATTGTAATATTTGACGTCGCGGTTAGTCCGCCAAATTTTTTTGTCAAATTTTTTACTTCGAGGATGTTCACGATTCGGATCCCTCCATTTTGGGGTTCTCCTTATATTTGTTTTCTTCTATGGCCGCTTCCCTTTTCAGTTTTTTCACATCAACCATTTTATTCTTGTGCGGTATTAACCCTTTCGTTCGGTAGAGCGCGAATACAACCAGCAGAATGCCGAAAATAAACCGCTGCATTTTTGCCGGAGACAGGGCATCAGGAACCATCAATATTCCAGATGCGCTCAACTGGCTCAGCCAGTTGGAAATATCAGTCAGCACCTGGTTATTCAGGATAATGACTACCGCGGCACCTAAAATGACACCCGGAATACTGCCCATCCCGCCAAGGATAACCATAACCAGAACCATCGTTGATTCAAGATATGTAAAGCTCGTTGCGTCAATGTACATCTGCTTCGCTGCAAAAACCGATCCCATCATTCCGGAAAAAGAAGCGCCAATCGCAAAAGCGGCGAGTTTGGTCTTGACTAGCGGAATACCCATCGCCTGAGCAGCAATTTCATTATCCCGCACAGCTTTCCACGCGCGACCAAGCTTCGAATGTTCAAGCCTTGTAGCTACATATATGGCTACGAGAAATATGCCCAGTGCAATGTAATAAAACTGACTGGGATTCTGAATTGCGATACCAAAAAATTTCGGCGGGACAATTGAAGGAATTCCCATCGATCCGTTTGTGATATTGATCGGATGATCCATATTATTCAGAACGATACGGATGATTTCCCCAAAACCAAGGGTCACAATCGCCAGATAATCGCCTTTTACCCGAAGCACTGGGATGCCGAGAAGGATGCCAAAAATAGCTGCTATAATGGCACCAATCGGAATGAACAGCCAGAAAGCATCTCCGGGGACCGGAAAGTGTCCAAATGGCATAAAGTGGTTAGCCTGAGAACTGCCGAAAATGGCAAATGTATAAGCACCAACCGCAAAAAAGGCGATAAACCCTAAGTCGAGCAAACCAGCAAACCCTACGACAATATTCAGCCCCAGTGACATGGTCACGTAAATCAGAACCAGTGTGCCGACATCCATAAAAGACTGGAATGATGTCCCCTGGCTCGCGGCAAATGGCATCAAAACGCCAATAATTAATAGGCCTAAAACCCATTTAATCTTCACATTGAACTTCAGGTAATAAAGGATCAAAACAGATAACAGAAGAATCAGGAACGCAGTGACTGAATCTGAAAGCAGAAACAATCCCAATGTTGTGATCAGAACATATGCTGCAAAGAAAATGATCTGGCCTTTTTTGCTGTCGCCAATCTTGTGTACCAGTGTTTTTATCATATTGGCTTACACCTTCTCTACAGCGGCTTTTCCAAACAAGCCTTCAGGTTTAAATATCAGAACGAGGATCAGAATAACGAAGGCGAATACATCTTTATATTCCGAGCCCATCGCGCCGTGGGTAATGGTAGAAAGATTGGCCGATGCGAACATTTCAAGCAGTCCCAGTAAGATGCCTCCGAACATCGCGCCGCGTATGTTGCCAATGCCGCCCAATACAGCTGCTGTAAAGGCTTTGATTCCTAGAATAAAACCGATATACGGATCAACGGTACCGTATTGAATTAAGAAAAGCACACCAGTGGCACCGCCAAGCGCGGATCCAATGAAGAAAGTAACTGAAATGACGCGATTGACATTGATTGACATGAGTGAAGCGGTGTCACGGTCCTGAGCCACAGCACGCATTGCCATACCCCACTTTGTGCGGTTAACAAAAATGTCCAGAGAAACAAGCATAATAATCGTAACAATTGAAACAACAAGAAAGGAACCTTGAAAGATCGCATTGTTAAAGAACGGAAACACTGAATGGATATTCAGCACAAATCGGTGCTGAAACATTGGCGGAGCAGTAACAATATAATTACCTGTTTTCAGTTCTGCAATAAAACGAACGGCATCTTCCAGAATGAAGGATATTCCGATCGAAGTGATCAGTGCAATAAGTTTTGGAGCATTTCTCTTTCGAAGCGGCCTGTAAGCCACACGCTCAATGCCCACTCCCAATGCCCCTGTCACAAGTGCTGCGACCAATATAATGATAATAAAAACAATCAATGATGGCAGCGACGACATGAACCCGATACTCATTAGAAAGAAGAGCACTGCCGCGCCCACAAAGGAACCGGTCATAAAAATGTCACCGTGCGCAAAGTTGATCAATTCAAGGATGCCATACACCATGGTATAGCCAATGGCAACAACAGCGTAGACAAAACCTAGTGTCAAACCGTCAATCAATACCTGGGGTGTGATCTGTATAATTTGCTGCAGCATTCACTTTTCACCTCTTAGTTTGTAATATCTCTGCAGGTCCATCAGCAGGAAAAATCGAGCGAATTTTTTGACTATAAAATTTTTAAAAGGGTATAGCCAGAATATCCATACCCTTTTAGACCAAGCCCAATATTGGCAGCAGAAGTGAATACTATCCGAACGCCAATTCGCTCAGCGTCAAGATACCCTGCCACATGCCAGTTCGAATGAGCTACTTATATTATTGTTTAGTAATTTCGGTTTGTTCGGTTGCCGGATAAGCAACTTTATCAAATTTATAGATATAAATCTTGGCAAATTTGTTGTCGCCTTTCGAATCAAAGCTTACTTTCGTCGCTATACCGCTGTAGTTCTGAATACCGCGAACCGCAGTGGCAACTGCTTCACGAGTCGGAAGCTTTCCTCCGTTCTTGTCAATGGCATTCATGATTCCTTTGAGAAGAACTCCGGCACTATCATATCCATAAGCCGAATAGCCTTCAATATTCATGTGGAATGCAGCTTTATAAGCGCTGGCAAACTTACGGCCCGCTTCGGTCTTTGTTACGTCACCAACAACAGTCGAGAAGTATACACCCTTTACAGCGCTACCGGCAATCTGAACTGTCGTAGAAGAATCCATGCCGTCACCGCCCATGATCGGGATATTCAGCCCCTGCTGGCGAGCCTGCTTGACAATCAGAGCACCTTCAGCGTAAACGCCACCGAAATAAATCAAGTCGGGTTTTGTGGCCGCTGCCTGGCTGATTACACCACTGAAATCTTTTTCGCCGACCGTGATACCGTCATATCCGAGAATCGTAGCACCAAGCTTCTTGGCTTCATCTCTGAATGCCGAAGCAAGTCCGGATCCGTAAGGTGTTTTATCCTNTGCCGAAGCAGGATCCGTAAGGTGTTTTATCCTGAATGATAAAAATCTTTTTTGCTTTTAATGTATCTACAGCGTATTTCGCACCGGCGGGTCCCTGAAAGTCATCGCGTGCGCAGATTCTGTTGACAGTTTTTAATCCTCTGTCTGTGACTTCAGTAGCCGTGTTTGCCGGGGAAACCATCGCGATGTGGTTTTGTTCATACACCTGTGAAGAAGGGATGGCCACGCCTGAGTTCAAATGACCGACAACGCCAAGAATCGAGGTATCTGCCGCAATATCCTGGGCATTTGATACACCCTTCTTCGGATCAGCCATATCATCATAAGGCACCAATTCCAGTTTAAAGCCTTTCTTTGCAAAAGCCGCCTGCTGATCATTAACGGCAAGCTGGGCACCGTCTTTTATGGCTTCGCCTAATGTTGCGCTGCCACCCGAAAGAGGCGTTTGTGTTGCAATTTTAATAATGGTTTTTCCTCCGCTGGCACCGCCTGACGATTTCGAACATCCGGCAATTGATCCGGCAATGAGTGCGATTGCAACAAACAGTGGGATAATTCTCTTTAATCTCATTAAAACCCTCCTTTTTTTAAAAAGCGGCATTAATTTAAATTATCAGACATTTTTGTGCAAACCTCACCACCTATCATTAATCTTCTGTAAATTTTCTAATTTAACTTGCAACTCTTAAGGACAATAATAATTACTTATATGCTCATAGTCATTATCTATGTCAGATGATTTAACACATTAAATTTTTTTGACAGTTTATTATTCAAGAAAAAATAGCGGTGCATAAATAATTTAGGTAATATGATTATTTTCAAAAATTTTAAAATTGTCCTTTGCGAAAATAATTTTTATATTAATAGTGCCTCTTCTTTTTATTTTCTCTTACTTAGTTCAACAGCTTCAGACTATTTTAAAAGAGGAGACCATACTTTGAAGGTTGTTTGATACATAATCAAGATTGCCGGTAATTTGCTTCAGACGGACAATCTCATTTGAAACCTGTGCCAGCAGATCAATCGATTGTTCACTGCTGCTCGCATTCCGGACAGTTTTTTCATTGATTTCATCTGCCGTTTTGTTAATTTTTACAACCACATCATTGACATCGCGACTCTCTTCATTCGTGATACTCAGCAAGGCCTCCATTTTTTCTGTGATCTCTCTGATATTTCCGGATATGTAATTAAATGTATCAATTGTGTCTTTAATCCTTTGGGTAGAATCCTTAACTTTTGCATCAGTTTGTTGGATCTCCTGAAGTGTCCGATTGGTTTCTCTCTGAATATTGTCTACCAGGTCGGCGACAGAATTCGTCGCATATTCAGTCTGCTCCGCCAGTTTAGATACTTCTTTAGCGACCACACTAAAACCCTTGCCCGCATCACCGGCCCGCGCAGCCTCGATCGTTGCATTTAGTGCCAACATCTGAGTTTGCTCACTGATTCGGGCAATTGTCGTCACTGCTTTAGTAATAGCCTCTGAATGGCGGTGCAGTGTTTCTATATGTTCAAGCGACCCGTTCATCGTTTTTTCAAGATCACTGATTTGCTGTAACGTTGCCGAAGAATTGCCGTTCGCGATTTTTGTGCGGCTGCTTGTATCTTCCGTTTTGGCAGTGACCTGATGGATTAAAGTGTCCATTTCCTGAATAGCAGCAGAAAGGCTGTTAAAATGCTCACGGGTGTCCTGAAAGATACTGTTTTGCTGTTTCGCAGCTGCGACCAGGCCATTAACCGTGCTGCCGACGGTTTGCATACTTTCAGAGAGCTTATTAGTCATGCCGGAAACTGTCGTTGCGGCGTTCTTGGACGCTTTTGCTGAACTGCCGACACGTTTGACCATGGACATCTGATTGTTGATAAATTTATTAAACCATCTCGAAAGCTCGCCAATTTCATCATACGAACTTTTATCAACACGTGTTGTCAGATCTCCTTCTCCCTCTGCAATCTGATGAAGGATGTTGACAGTCCTGTTAAGCGGGCTGACAACAACTTTTTTTGTTGAAAGGTAAATGGCCAGAGAAAGAAGCAGCCAAGTCATTATTGAACAAATAATACCGGCGTTAAGCGAGAAGTGAAAACTTATTCCGTTGGCTGCCACTGCCATTGCAATACCGGCTGCAAAATTAAGTGGCAAACGTAAATTCAGGCTCTTGAAATTGTATATTTCCGAAACATCGCCCTCGCACATCATTCCCCAGACTTCTTCAGTATACGGAGGATGAATCAGCGTTCCTTTGCCGCCTACGAGGATATGCCGATAATCGGGATACCCGGGCCACACATCGAGATTGCTGCCATTTTCCATGGTCAGTTGCACACCTTGATGAAGCTTACCTGTTTTCGGATCCGTGAATCTGATCTCAAATTCGGTATGTTTGTCAACTTTCACAATGCCCCATTTTCCCGCCCGCACACCATCTTTCAGATTATCGCCAAGCGTGAAAGTATTATCTTCAAATCGGCTTCTGGAAATTGCAGTCCCGGGAAGAATCGGTCGATCTGTCTTAACCATAAAAAGATAATTATCACCGGATTCTTTATACACGTGTGTATCTTCATCCTGAATGACGTTGCTCATGCTGTCATTAAGCACGCGGCCAAGGAATACTCTCTTCACCCCCGCACGATCAGAGGCGGGAACAGAGAACATCAACGTTACCTCATCCGCAAAATGCTGATCTGAACAATCAATATCCAAGCTTCTCGGGTCTTCGTAGGGTCCATACATCAATCGCTGATTTTCCAAGCCTTTTGAATAATTTGGCAGATCAGCCATCATATGGCCAATATGCTGATTGAAAGTAGAAATGATGACTTTGCCACGTTCATCAAGAAGGATGAATTCTACAAAATCACTGCTCTGTTTTAATTGTGCTCTCATCACTGCGGCAATTTCGCTGCCCTGCTCATCGTAACTGTTCACAATTCTGTTTGCATTTTCAAGTTCCACCCACCGGTCACGGAACCAATTATCAAGAGCTTTTTTTCTTCCGTTGGAAATGCCCTCAAAAACCTTCTCATGATGACTTTTTAATTTTCTATTTAAAGCATGCATGATATGTACATGCGACATACAGCATCCCCCCATTATTTTTCAGAATGATAATCGTCATCAGAACTTAATTTTTATTATAATAGAAATTGTTGCAAAATAAGTATATTTTCATAGAAAAAAAGTCGTTGAATCAAAATTTTCAGCATATTTTTTGCTAAATCGAACAAATCTGAGCAGCTATCGATGTGAAACCGGTATTTTTCTCACTGCCTTGTTTTTATTATCCGCAAAAGACTACACGCTGGTCGGGAAGAAAAAAAGAGTCTATAATGAGAACACCAAGTTAACCATGGGGAGAACTGATATTGTGCCTATAAAAATTCCAAGGGGGCTTCCCGCCAAGGAAGTACTGGAAAAAGAGAATATTTTTGTGATGGATGATGAACGGGCTGTGACCCAGGATATCCGTCCGCTCAATATATTAATATTGAATTTAATGCCTGAAAAACAGAAGGAGGAAGCTCAATTGCTCCGCCTTCTTGGCAATACACCTTTACAGGTTAATGTCACGTTCATGAGAACGGCGACACATGTTTCAACGCATACAAGCCATCTACATCTTGATCAGTTCTACACAACATTTGATCAAGTCAGAGGGAAAAAATTCGATGGGTTAATTATTACGGGGGCTCCGATCGAAAAGCTGCCCTTTTCGAAAGTAGATTACTGGGATGAACTTAAGGAAATTATGGAGTGGTCAAGAAAATCGGTCACTTCCACCTTGAATATCTGCTGGGGCGCTCAGGCGGCTCTGTATTATCATTTTGGCATTAACAAGGTGCTCCTGCCAAAAAAGCTATCCGGTATTTACAGCCATACTGTCGTGAAGCCAAGAGAGAAACTGCTGCGCGGTTTTGACGATCTATTCACCGCCCCGCATTCCCGATACACCGACCTCGACCACGATACTCTTGTGAAACACCCCGAAGTAAAAGTTCTGGCTTCGTCGGCAGAGGCAGGTGCATTTATTCTGATGGCCCGCGGTGGCAACCAGATTATGGTCACAGGCCATTTTGAGTATGATACTGACACACTGGCTGTAGAATATCAGAGAGATTTAAAAAAAGATATCCATCCTGATCTTCCGGAGCATTATTTTCCTGATGATGATCTGAACGAAAAACCTGTTAATAGCTGGCGGTCGCATGCCCATCTCTTTTTTTCAAACTGGCTGAATTATTATGTCTATCAGGAAACGCCCTATCAGTGGGAATAACTCAATCATGAGTTTGCTGTAAGAAAAAATGGCATAATAAAAAAAGCCGGGAGATCAATTCCGGCTTTTTCAACGATTATCTATAATCGATCAGGCTTTACTAATCAACCAGGCATGATCTTTGTCATGCAATGTTGCTTCGATCGTCCCCACAACATCTTCTTCAACTAGAATCTTGGCCTGTTTGATCGCCGCAAATACGGCCTCGCTTTTTGCAGCGCCATGGACTTTGATGACCGGTGCAGAAAGTCCAAAAAGCAATGCGCCGCCATACGCTGAATAATCCATACGCGTTTTAATCGACTTCAATTTTCCATACATCAGTCCGGTAAGCACCTTTGTATATAAAGAGCCACCAAGCGTTTCCTTCAATAGTTGCATCACTGACATAGCCGTTCCTTCGACGCTCTTCAGAACCAGATTTCCAGAAAACCCATCGGCAACGATGACATCTGCCGGGCCATGAAGCAGCTCGCGGGACTCCACGTTTCCGACAAAATTGAGCGGAGCTTCTTTCAACAGCTGATAAGCTTTCTTTGTTAGCTCATTACCCTTCCCGGGTTCTTCGCCAATGTTCAGCAGTCCGATACGCGGGTTCGGCCGGTGCAGGACTTTTTCAGCGTAAATTGAACCCATCAGTGCATATTGCAGCATATTTTCAGGCTTTGTCTCGGCATTAGCACCAACGTCAAGGAAAAGAAATCCCTTATTCTCGTGAATTGTGGGAAGCGTCGGTGCAAGAGCCGGACGGTCAATGCCTTTGATTCTTCCGACACCGAAAAGTCCGGAAGCCATCAAAGCGCCGGTATTGCCGGCGGAGACTGCCGCGGCGCACCTCTTCTCTCTGACCTCCTGAACAGCCAGCACCATTGACGCTTGTTTTTTCCGGCGTACAGCCTGTACCGGCGCATCCGTCCCTTCAATTTTTTCTGTTGTGTGAAGGATCTCGATCCGTTTCTGATCGCCAACAAACGGCTCAATTTTTTCTCGATCACCTACTAAAACAAACTGCAAATCAGGAAACGCCTTCGCTGCAAGAATTGTCCCTTCAACAATAGCTTCCGGTGCATTGTCGCCACCCATGGCGTCAATCGCAATTTTCATTTCATTTTCGCTCCTTTTATATTAACGAACATAAATCACTTGATGTCGTATCGCATATCCTGAGGCGTTTGATTTCACCTGAGTCCGCGCCTCGATTCATAACTCTAACACTTATTACGGCTTCTGTCCAAATAAGTTTCAAATCCTTTTTGCTTTGGGCTCAGAAAAAATACCATGACTTCTCTTCGGCCTACAGACGAAATAATATACCGAGAGCGGCCACCATAATATTGCAAATATCGGATAAGCGGCCCATAGCACCTGAGGAGAATATATGGCATTGATTGCGGAAAAATACGCGATAACCAGCACTGAGCCGCTCACTGCGTAGGCCATCGGTTTCCTTGCCAGCCACATGCTCAAGGGCCACCACAGTGTGGCACAGACAGGGTTGATCGCCCAGTTGATATGAGGTGACGTGACAAAATTAACAACAATTAAAAAAATACTGATTAAAGCTGACCCCGCTATAGCCAGTATTTTCGGCCTTCGCGCAAAGAAAAGAGACAGCGGCCACCAAAGCACAGCAAATGTTATAAAAATACTCCAGGGATACCTCGGTTCATAGAAAAGGTTCAATGCAATATAATACCCGATCAGGGCAAACCCGGAAAAAACAGAGAACGTTTTTGTCAGACTTTTCGTCCCGAAAAACATCATAATCGGACCCATCGCCAAGGGTGCCAAAAGATAAAGTATCCATAAATAATTCGGCGTTTCAATCATATTTTGGATGAAAAAAAGAGCTGTCAGCAAAAAACTCACAAAAAGGACATAAAGTTTCTGCTCCATACCTCTTCTAAGAAGCCAGAAAACAGGAAAAAGCAATAAAACGGCGGAATAGAAAGACCATAATAAAGAAGAATCTGTGAACAGATTGACTGCGATTAGAAAAACACCTGTTAAAACGCATCCGGAGGCTATAAAGCCAATCGTTCCCCGTCTCATGACTGATCCTCGACTTTTTTCCGGTACCAATTATAAAACATCGAGAGTGGCCACCAGGCAATACCAAAAGTCGGATAGATGAACCAAATGATATGCGGTGAATAATAAAAGTTAATAAATACCGACAGCGTGATAACGAGAATACTGCCCCAGATTGAAAAACCAAGATTCAAGCGTGCCAGCTCTTGTTTTCTTCGGCTGGGGTGATCAGGAAGATCGAGTTCCTGTTTTATTTCATCAATATCGCCGAATTCCACAATCGCTTTGTTGATTGCATCTTCCTGGGATTTTCCTTCCTCCATCAAATCAGCCACTTTTTCTTCCAGGTCACGAATGATTTCTTCTTTTGCCTGATCAGCCTGCTCACTTTTTGGGATATTTTCGAATGCTTTATCGATGTATGCATTTAATCTTTTCACTGGCCTTTCCCCTCCAAAAATGTATCTACGATTTTCTTCACTTCCTGCCACTCGTTCACCATTTCGTGAAAATAGGCCTTGCCAAGCGGTGTTATCGTATAATATTTCCTTTTTCCGCCATGCGTCCGTTCACCAAAATAAGAATCGATTAACTGTTTTTTTTCAAGCCGTTGGAATACGGCATATAGTGTGGCTTCTTTAATTTCAAACTTTCCTTCTGTCCAGCGGCTGATTGTCTTAGAAAGTTCGTAGCCATAAGAATCACCATCACGCAGCAATCGCAGGATGATTGAATCCAGATGCCCTCTTAAAATGTCACTGCGAATAAAATTACCCCCACTCTTCCTGATATGTGACAATAATCTGCTTTTTATTCACACCATTCAAACAAAAAGTACTCTATCTGATAAAGTAATGTTAGCACTTATTACTCTACCTGTCAAAGTACTTTTTTGCGTTCTTTAAAAAATGGGTTTTGTTAAACTAATCTGTTGCTTATCGCTCCATGCGCTCGCTTTCCGCGAGCCTGGTTTGCTGTTCCCTCAGGAGTCTCGCACCTTCCGTATCGACAAACTTAGCAACATAATCAACGAAAAGCAGGATTTTATCAATGAAAAACCAGCACTTATCGACTAACCTTTCCAATGTATCAACAAAAATGAATGAGATATCAATAAAGCTGAACTTTTAGACAGCTTATTGTTATTTTTAAACGACTTTATTGTAATAGAACATCTTTATTGTCAGTCTACACATTGCTTACTTCCATAGTGTAATTAACTGACTGAAAGAATATGATCTCTTACTTGGATAACGAAAGAGCTTGTTTCATTTTTTGTATGAAGGAGCCGTATGTATAGGTGAGCACGGATCATTGCAATTATCTCCTACCACTAAAGCCTTCCAGTTTTATACTATCATAGCTTGGGCTCACAATTAAATGGATCACATGTAGCGCAACCGCTTATTTTTTATAGATCTGCCTAAAGTCAATGAAGTGCTTTTATTATGAGTTCGGGTGTGATCTTACTCTTTATTCTGTAGAAACATCCGCCATTCGAGCAAAAAGATCAATTGATTTGTGGACTGACACTAAAGATGTTGCATTACAAATACAGTTGCGCCATGTTACTGCGTCGTGAACATGTACTGTGCTGAACGCGTGAACAGTGAATCGCCAAATATCCTTACCTTTATCTTATTTCCAGTTCATTTGCATTTTTTTAATATGTCTGCTAATATGAGCACAAGTAAATGTGGAAGGGACGTGTAGGGATTGAAAAAATGAGTCGTTTTTAATTGGATACAGACCGGTAAGTGGATTGATCCTCTTTCTGGTTGTCTTCATAAGCGGCTTGCTAACATTTTTCAGTCCGTACAGGTTTCATCACAAAGGTACCACTGCTTTAGTATTTTTTGGGATGTACTTTTCTAGCAGTGAATTCCTGAAAGTGACTTGTAAATGGACGCTAACTTGGCGTCCTTTTCTGTGTATTCATAACCGCTTTAAGGCGACACCATTTCCGGTCTCACAACTAAAATGAGGTGAGCAAAATGGGAACAATACAAATTCGCAACCTAACTTTTCGCTATGACAACATGGTGAAACCACTTTTTGATAACATCACACTTAAAATTGACGAAAGCTGGCGATTGGGTCTAATCGGGCGTAATGGCCGCGGAAAGACAACGCTGCTTCGACTATTACAAAATCAATTGACTTATTCGGGAATAATCGAGACTAATCTGAATTTTTCATATTTCCCACAATCCATTCAAGATCCAACGCAAATAACCTTTAACATTTTAACTGATCTTGGCCTAGTTGCCGATTATGAGATTTGGAAGATTGAGCGAGAACTGACACGATTGCAAGTTGACGTAAGCGTCCTTTATCGGTCTTTTGGCACGCTAAGTCCCGGTGAACAGACGAAGGTTCTCCTGGCCAGCATGTTTGTTGATGAAAATCACTACCAACTTATCGATGAACCAACTAACCATCTGGACCAAACAGGACGCGTCATTGTAGCCAACTATTTACGCCAAAAAACAGGGTTCATACTCATCAGTCATGATCGTCACTTTTTGAATCAAATCATTGATCATGTCATATCCATCGACCGAACTAATATCTCGGTCTATAGCGGAAATTATGAAACTTGGTATACGGCCAAAACGCAACAAGATGCACTTGAGCAGCGGGAAAATGATCAATTGAAATCTGAAATCAAACGTCTGGAAAAAACCGCTCGACAAAAAGAACAGTGGTCAAATAATGCCGAGCGCGGTAAATATGCCGGCGCAAAACGCAAAGACAACAGTGATATCGACCGTGGTTTTGTCGGTCATCGTGCAGCTAAAGTTATGAAACGTTCAGTAACGTTAGAAAAGCGCACAAACAACGCAGTGAACGAAAAAAAGAAACTTTTGAACAATGTTGAGGACATGACGCCTTTGACATTACCCTACCAGGCTGCCAGAGCCGATCAGGTACTGGTCACTGTCGCAGATCTCGTACTGAAGCATAACCAGAAAGTCCTGAATAAACCTTTGGGCTTCACGATAAAAACTGGCGATCGTGTTGCGTTAGTCGGACCAAATGGTGTAGGTAAATCGACGTTGATCAATGCCTTGCTTGATGGTCAACAAAGTCCCTTAATACGCAGCGGCTTCGCACAAATTCACTATGGGGTACGTGTATCCTATTTACCACAGGATTTCGCTAACCTTGCCGGGACAATCGAAAATTTTGCAAGCGAACATGAAGTGCCCTACAACATGTTACTAGCGACATTACGTAAACTTGGCTTCGAACGGCGCCTTTTCAATGATTGCATTGAAAATATGAGTATGGGGCAAAAGCGTAAATTAGCTCTGGCACGCTCTCTTTGTGAATCAGCACAGCTTTACATTTGGGATGAGCCACTGAACTATTTAGATGTCATCACCCGAGAGCAAGTCCAACAAATCATTTCCGAAGTACAGCCGACCATGTTAATCGTTGACCATGATCATGAATTCATAGATGAGGTCACCCTAACAAAAATCAAATTAGAAGGCGCCCAATAACACCTCAAACTTCGCTGCCAAGGCGTATGCCTATAGGAGTATTCATCCTATAGGCATTATTCGTCAACTTCGTAGTAAGTAGCAACGCTATACTTTCTCCGTTGTAAAATGGTATATGATTTATAATAGAGAACTGTTTAAAAAGCTTCATATGTCAATTATCAACGAAAGAATGTGATTTTTCTCTTTATTATCATTGATCATGATTTTGCGTATCGCTATTTTATGATCAGATCTTAAAGCCAGTCATTCAATATTTAAACAAAAAGCCGGATGACAGTTTCTACTGTCAGTCCGGCTTTTTGTTATATTCATAGATTCGTAAGGGTACTTATTTATCATAAACAGGGGTGCAGGATTCCGCATATTTCGGATTCTGCCCGAGTGTCAGTCCAAAGAACAGCTTCTTGATCTGCTTGCAGACTTCTCCTTCATGGCCTGTCCCAATTGTCCGGTGATCCACTTCAACGATCGGAGTGACTTCCATCGCGGTCCCGCTGAAGAAGACTTCGTCGGCCACATAAAGTTCGGACCTCGAAATGCTTCTTTCTTCAACTTCGAGGCCCATTTCTTCCCTGGCCAGCTTCATAACCAGATCACGGGTGATTCCTTCAAGGATGTTGTCGGAAGGCGGCGGAGTCACCAGTTTTCCTTTCTTGAACATAAATATATTTTCGCCGGATCCTTCACAGACATTATCGCCATTTGTCAGGAAGATCGCTTCGTCAAATCCCGCACGCTTCGTTTCCAGAGCGGCAAGGGCTGAGTTCATATAAGCGGCTGTCGCTTTCGTACGCGGCGGCAGCTGGTTGTTCGAGAGGCGTTTCCAAGAAGTAACACCGACACTCAGTTCAGGCTTTCCGGCATATTTATTTAACGGCTGTGTGTAAATAACGACTTTAACGTCCTTACCGTCAAGCGTCGGCCCAATATCCTGTGCGTCATTATAAACAATCGGACGTACATATGTAGTCGTGCGGCAATTGTTCGCTTTCAGAAGATCGATGGTTCCTTGGATCAGTTCGTCAACCGTTAGATCGAAATTCAGATTCACGGTCTTCGCAGACTGCTTCAGCCTTTCGTAGTGTTCCTTCAGTTTGAAACCGTACAGTTGTTCTTTCTCATCATCCCAATATGCACGGATTCCTTCGAAAACACCCAGGCCATAATTAAAAGCTTTGCTGCGGACGCTGATTTTTACATCGTCCTCTTTTACAATTTTGCCTTGAAAAAAAACATAAGACTCTGACATGTAAACTCCTCCTTGTTTCATATCTGTCGACAGATACCAGGCAGATGCCCCCAGATGGGCCTCTTGCAAACAGGTCCTGCCTTTTTTTGTAACCCTATCATAACATAATAGACAAGCACATTTTCAAAAAATCAAAATATTTTTCATAAACTGATTGATTACGAAATCTCAAAAATTGATTCATGATTATTGAAC
This sequence comes from Sporolactobacillus pectinivorans, assembly GCF_002802965.1. Classification (NCBI taxonomy): domain Bacteria; kingdom Bacillati; phylum Bacillota; class Bacilli; order Caryophanales; family Sporolactobacillaceae; genus Sporolactobacillus; species Sporolactobacillus pectinivorans. Next base: position 2,317,213 of record NZ_NXGA01000001.1, read on the forward strand.
CAGTCCGCCTTTGATCATCGTTGCATGAATACTTTCATAACTGCCCTTAAATTTGAAAACTTCCTCATCATCAAGTGGAATGGCCGGTCTTCGTTCGATTCCATTCCTTCCGATGACACTCGGCAGGCTCAGTGCTGCCGTACTCCCCAACTCAAAATTAATTGTACGAGGAATCGATATGACTACTGCCCAGTGCTTCCTCAACCGCTTCTTCTTTGTCAAAATCTTATAGTATCAATCTCAGCGAAAAGGTTCAGGGCCAGAGCGTCGGTCAAACCTGTGAGCCCACATCTCCGAGCCCGATAATAACTTACTTGCTGTTCTTTATCTGTTTTCGCCTCTTATCTATTTATAGAGGGCCTTTGAAAAATCCCGTAAAAACTGCCGGCGGCTCTCTGCGTCAACCTGAGTTTCCNAACTGCCGGCTCTGCGTCAACCTGAGTTTCCGCTCCTCAAATATAACCGGGGTGTCCTTAAGCCTGCCATCCGGCGATTTGTCCTCCTTTTCGAACAGACTCTTACGTTTTATATTAACACAAAATTTGGAAATATTTTGCAGAATATCAAATTTACGCTGGACAAGTACAGCGTATGATTAACCGCTAACGCTTTCTTTAGTGATGACAAAATCGAGAGGACTGACATTGACGCCATTTCCAAATACCTTTTGCAACACTGAAAAAAGCCATTTTCCGTTAGTTTCATCCATCAGCTGATCCAACTCAAATCTCTGGTTCTCTAACGTTGTATTGAATATGGTCGCGGTAATGTCACCTTTGCCACAGGTTCGGATAAAGCCAAACAGTCTGCCCGCAGAAAAAGGCAGATAATCGCCCGACTGTAAATTCGGATCTGTTCTGCGCGCACGTATCGCTTCGCGAAAGAAAGACTCGATTTCTTTGTTCTCATGCCCCCAGGGGAAAAAACGTCGATTGTCCGGATCCTTTCCCCCCGTTAATCCGGCTTCGTCGCCGTAATAGACACACGGAACTCCCGGAAGGGTCATCAATAACCATACGGCCAGCCGGAGTTTCATTTTGTCACCGGAGAGACAGCTTAATATTCTTTCCGTATCATGGGTTCCGATGTTATTCATATTGGCAAGGAGGGCATCGGGCGGATAATTTGATTTCAAGGTCAGGCTTAACCGGGCAGCTTGTCTTGCATTAATCCGCTCAAGCAACAGATCAAGAATCATTTTTCTGAACGGGTAATTCATTACACCATGCAGCATGCTGCCTTCCAGATAATGGCGTCTTTTTCCGTAAGCCATTTTATTTGATGCGTCTTCCCAGACTTCGCCAATTAAAACCTTTCCATCATTCAGTGAAGCATGCCTTTCCATTGCGGCACGAATGCCCGCAATAAAATCATCAGGCAGTTCATCGGCAACATCTAGGCGCCACCCGCCAATACCTGTTTCAGTCCACATATCAACAATACTTTCATCAGACCGATAAATAAAATCACGATAGCCTTCATTGCTTTTATCGACGGCCGGCAGATCGCTGATGTTCCACCAGCAATCATAGCTGTCAGGATAATGATGAAATGAAAACCAGTCATAAAAGGGAGATTGCCGGTCATTAAAAGCGCCATCTTCCCCATAACGTTTGAAACGATTAAAATAAATACTGTCTGCGCCAACGTGATTGAAAACACCATCCAATATAATGTGCATACCTGCATTTTTTGCATGCGCCACTAGTTTCTGGAATGTTTTCGAGTCACCGAACATCGGGTCTATATGCCTGAAATCTGCAGTATTGTATTTATGATTGCTGCTGGCTTCAAAAATGGGGCTGAGGTAAAGAACGGTTACCCCAAGACCGCGAAGATAATGCAGCTTATCGATAACCCCCTTCAGATTACCTCCGAAGAAATCCCAACGGACAATATTACCTTCATGATCGCGTATATAATAAGGTTCGTCTTCTTCAGTTGCATAAATAAAAGAATTTTTCTTGGGATGATCGATTGTATGATATCGGTTTCCATTATTAAAGCGATCAACAAATATATGGTAGATGACGCCGTGGCAATACCATTCAGGAGCGGGATCCCGCTGTGCATAGACGGTTATCTGGTATTGGCGAATTTGAGACGGATCATTGCAAAGTACACCACTGCCTCCAAAGTCATCTTCCGCTCTACCATAATAAACCATTCTATTACTGCCCCGATCGTCCTGAAATTCAATTTTGAAATGATAGAAATACAGCCCCGCCGGTTCTTCAGTCGCGAATTTACACTTATAAATGTGAGCATCTTCCCCACCGGCTACCATCTCGATTTCTTCAAATGGATGACCGTCTTTCTGCATGACAAGCCGGACCTGCAGAACTTGGCTGAAATTCACCTCAATGGAGAAGTAAATATTCTGACCTGTCCGGACTGCTCCGAAAGGACGCCTGAATTTTTCAGACCACGAATTGAAATAAACCGGTGACGTTTCCATAATGCAATCCTTCTTCCCGGTTAAAAATCGATACTAGAGAACGTTCGAAAAGTTACCCTTTTATACGGGCAGCACTTGATTTCAGTCCTAGCTGCCATCCCAAGTGGTGGCTCAAAAGTCGTGGCATTTCGAATGGGCTTTATAGAGACTTTTATTGAAACCACCATACAGACAAATGAATTCTTTCAACCTGGTTTTTGATTATACGTCCCAAATGTCCGCTGCATATTGGCGTACCGTGTAATCCGACGAAAAGACACCTGCTCCGGCAATATTGATCAGCGCCATTCTCTGCCACTTGATCTGATCCCGATAAAGATGATCAATTCTTTTCTGAGTTTCAATATACGTCTCGAAATCTCTCAGTACAAAATATTCATCGCCGTACTTTACGAGGGAATCAAATATATCCCTGCCCTCAGTCTCAGCACCAGGTATAGTCCCGTCAATCAGCGTGTCGAGCACACGCTTCAACACGGGATCTTTCTCGTAATAGCTTGCAGCATGGTAGGATCCGTCCTGATAATATTGATAAACTTCCTTTTCCGTCAGGCCGAAAATAAAAATGTTTTCGGATCCAACCCGCTCACGGATTTCAACATTCGCTCCATCCAAAGTGGCGAGAGTTACAGCCCCGTTCAGCATGAGTTTCATGTTGCTTGTACCTGATGCCTCTTTCGATGCCAATGAAATCTGCTCGCTGACGTCTGCAGCAGGAATGATCCGCTCGGCCAGAGATACCCCATAATTCTCAACAAAAACGATCTTTAGTTTTCCTTTGATCGCCGCATCATGATTCACAAGATCTGCGACAGAATTTATGAGTTTAATAATTTCTTTGGCGTAAGTGTAGCTTGGTGCCGCTTTAGCGCCAAAGATAAAAACCCGCGGATAAATATCGGCATCCGGATCATCTTTCAGCGCCAGATAAAGTCTGACAATATTTAGTAAATTCAACAACTGCCTTTTATAAGCGTGCAACCTTTTAATTTGCACATCGAAAATGGCATCCGGACTGATTTCCAGATTCATCGTCTTCTGAACGAAATTGGCAAATCTGACTTTATTCTCACGCTTGATAGCACTCAACTCACGCAGTGTGCTTTCATCGTTGCGGAAAGCCTTCAGCATTTTCAATTCGGTCGGTGTTGTTTCCCAGTCATCCCCAATCTTGTCGTTAATCAGATGGCGCAACGGCTCATTAGCGAGCATCAACCACCGCCTCTGAGTGATACCATTTGTCTTGTTATTGAACCGCGAAGGGAAGATGATGAAAAAATCATGCAACACTTTTTCTTTCAGGATCGCCGTGTGTAATTTAGCCACACCATTAATGCTATGGCTGCCGATGATAGCCAGATGAGCCATTTTTACATGTCCGCCTTCAACAATGCGTGTTCGGTTGATAATGTCCCATTCAAATAAAGTACTCATTTTCATGACATAGCGTCTGTCAATCTCCTGAATGATCTGATAGATTCGCGGCAGAAGTGTGCTGATCATTTCAACCGGCCACTTCTCAAGCGCCTCAGACATAATTGTATGATTCGTATAGCTCATAACATTGACGGTTACATTCCAAGCGTGCTCCCAGTCCATTTTCTCATCATCCAGAAGAAGGCGCATCAGTTCGGGAACACAAAGAGAAGGATGGGTATCATTGATGTGTATGGCCACTTTTTCCGCCAGATGTGTCATATCCAGATTCATTTTCCGATAATGGCGCACGATGCTCTGCACACCGGCGGAAACGAAAAAATACTCCTGTTTTAGCCGCAGCAGCCGCCCGTCATAATTCGAATCATCCGGATATAAGACTTCTGAAATACTTTCAATCCGATCCCTTTGCTGTATGTAGGAACGGTAGTCACTGCTTTCGTCCTGCGGAGGCATTTCAGCCGACCAGAGCCGCAGCGTATTTACAGTTTCATTCTTGAATCCGATAATGGGTGTATCATAAGGCACGGCAAGAACGCGCTGGTCATGTTCATAATGGGGGATCAGATAGCCGCTTTTTGTATTTTCCATCCATACATTTCCATAGAAGCTGACAGTTACCGCCATGTTCAGTCGTCTTGTTTCCCATACGTTCCCATTCTGCAGCCAATTCTCAGGAAGTTCAACTTGATAGCCATTGACAAACTTCTGCTTAAACAGACCATATTTAAAACGAATACCATTTCCGTGTCCCGGAATGCGACATGTCGCGATTGAGTCGATAAAACAGGCTGCAAGGCGTCCGAGACCGCCGTTTCCTAGGCCCGGATCAGGTTCAACCTGTTCCAGCGTTTCCAAATCAATGCCAAGTTCTTTCAGGCCGGTGCGTACATTATCCAGGATGCCGAGATTCAGAAGGTTACTCTTTAACATGCGTCCCAGCAGAAACTCCATTGAAAAATAATAGGCCTGCTTTTTCTTTCTACCTAGATAAAGTTGGTTCGTTTTGCCCCAGTTTTTTGAACAATAAGAGCGCACAAGGTTTCCCAGTGTCACGTATTGTTCAGCTGGCGCTGATTGTGCCAAATCCATAGAGTAGAGTTCCGTCAGCATTCGTTTGAAATCATCTTTGAATTTTCTTTTTGAAAGTTCCATGTCTGCACCGTCCTTTATAAATAAAGCGCCCGGCACAGCCAATCAGCCGGGCAGATTGTAGTTTTGGATATACATGGTACATGAATCAGATGGTCACTTACAAAATTAGCATAACCCAAAATCCCGTATATTAAACTATTTTCCAAAAAGCGAAGCCATTCTTCACCGGCCAGCAATCAGGAAAGGGATGGATGGTAGTCTTCCCGGTCACCGGACTTTTCGGGAAGACTTTCAACTTGCGACAGCCCGGAATTTTCTTCAAGAATCCGGCTGATGATCGAGTTTTTCTCAATGACAATCGGCTTATCTTTCGTCCCAATCAGTTTTGTGTTTGCTTCGATTCGGACTTGTTTATCAAGGACGACATAACGAAGTTCAGCCCCGCTGCCGATGTAACTGCCCTGCATGACCAGAGAACTATTCAAAACTGCGCCTTTTTCCACTGTAACATTACGGAAAATAACAGAGTGAGTGACGTTCCCTTTGATGACGCAGCCATTGGCAACCAACGAATCACTGGCATCCGATGTTTTTGAGTAATAAGTGGGTGCCTCATTTTTGACTTTTGTATGGATCGGCTGGCTGCCCTTAAGCAATGCCGTCATGTTTGCATCCTGAAGCATATCCATGTTGGCGTCGTAATAGCTTTTGACTGAATTGATATTTTTTAAATATCCTGTATATTCAAAGCCGTTTGTCGGTAGTTTGACAATCGCCTGGTGAAGCACATCATTCAGATTGCAGTGCTCATTTTCAGCAACCACGTTTCGGATCAACTTCATCAAAAGTGTACTTTTCAGCAAATAAATTTCCATATTGATTAACGCTTTTTCTCCATTATTATGCAATGTACATGACCTCAGGCCCTGAACCAGCCCGTCGTCACCAATAGTCATACACGAAAGCCCTTCATCGCTCTTTGCCACTTGATCCACCGTCTTGTAAACAACGGTGATGTCCGCTCCCTGTTCGATATGATTGCGCAGTACAGCCTGCACATCAATGTTGCAGAGCATTTCCGTGCCCATCACAACAGCGTATTCTGCACCTGATTTTTCAATGAATTCCATGTTCTTGAAATAATTATAAATATCTCCATCCAGCAGTCTGCGCTGGCCCTCTCCAGGATCACTGGTAATTGAGGAGAAAAAGAACAGGCCGCCATGAACACTGTCCATCCCCCACTCTTTCCCGCTGCGGACGTGATCGTAGATCGAACGGATACTGTCATTTAAAAACACGCCGATCGTCTCGACACCCGCGGATGTCAGATTTGACAGAGGAAAATCGACCAGACGATACCTGCTGCAAAAGGGCAGGCTCGCAACCGGCCTGGCAAGTGTTAATGGAAACAACACATGGCGGGGTTCCGTTAAATTGAGAATACCGCATATTTTATTCTTCCTCATCAGTTAAGCCCCCCACTACTTCGTTATAACCGACGACCTCGATCTCATCCTCGCCGACAATCTGGGCGTTGTCGGCAAAAACGGCATGCTCGCCAACAATTGCATGTTCAATCGTTACATTTTTTCCGATCACGGTATTTGACATAATGATCGAGTCTTTAATCTTGCTGTTCAATCCGATTTTCACATTTTGCGAGATGATTGAATGGTCGACTTCGCCGGCAATATAACAACCGTCAACGATGAGCGACTCCTTGACCTTTGCTTCGCTGGTCAGATAATGAGGCGGCGCAACAGGATTTTTTGAATAGATCCGCCATGATTTGTCTCTGATATTCAGTTCGTGATCCGGATTGATGAATGCCATATTGGCATCCCACAGACTTTGAATCGTCCCGACATCTTTCCAGTATCCGTCAAAAGCGTATGCAAAAACATTTTCTCCATTAGCAAGAAATGAAGGAATTACATTTTTACCGAAGTCATCCATATTCTGCCCGGTTGCATGGCTCTCGGTCAAATATCTTCGCAACACTTCCCACGTAAAAATATAAATACCCATCGATGCAAGGTTGCTTTTTGGTTCAGCCGGCTTCTCTTCGAATTCGATAATTCTGTCTGTGTTATCCGTATTCATGATCCCGAACCGTGAAGCTTCTTCCAATGGAACGCGAATCACAGCCACGGTTGCTGTTGCTTTCTTCCTTTTATGAAAGTCCAGCATATGTTCATAATCCATTTTGTAAATATGGTCTCCTGACAAAATGAGAAGATAAGTCGGGTGATGGCTGTCTATATAACTGATATTCTGATAAATTGCGTGCGCTGTCCCTTCGAACCATTTCTCTCCGTCAAGGCTTGAATGCGGCTGAAGGATGGTTACTCCGCCTTCCTTGCTGTCCAATCCCCAATGGGAACCGTTGCCGATATGGCTGTTCAGTTCCAGCGGCTGATACTGAGTGACCACGCCAACCGTTTTGATGCCGGAATTGGAACAATTGCTTAATGAGAAGTCAATAATCCGGTATTTCCCACCGAAAGGCACCGCTGGTTTGGCAATCGTCCGCGTCAGCTTACCCAGTCTTGATCCCTGTCCACCTGCCAAAATCATCGCTATGACTTCATCATTCATCATCTGTGGAAAAAGGTTAAGAAACGGCCTCTTTCCTCTCACCTCCTTTGCGCATTCAAAGAGCTATAATTACATCATATGAACCTGGCAAACGATTAATAAACGTCCGAGACGCTTGCTGTAAATAATTTAATTTGGAAAGCAGAAGAAAGATTATTCCATTTTAAGAAAACGCTTACATATAAATGTTCTTTTAAATTTTTTCCTGCAAATTTATCCCGATGCCAGCATCCAGTGTAAACAAACGTTTCGTTTACACTATTATTATATTACTTTTTGTGGCAATTTCGGTTATATTTATAAAATATTTCTGAATTTTTTTGATTAAATTATGGAAATTTATTTTTTCGTGCTCACACCAGACTTTCGTACAAATTCTTATATTCCCGCGCTGAGGTTTGCCAGCCAAAATCCAAATTCAGCGCACGCTTAACAAGTTCGTTCCATTTTTTCGGGTCAGACTTGTAAAATCCCAGTGCTCTGTTTATCGTATACAGCATGTCATGCGCGTTATAATTGGTAAAACTGAAACCATAACCCTTATCATTCAATTCGTTATAAGGAATGACTGTGTCTTTAAGGCCCCCGGTCTCTCTGACGACGGGGAGGCTTCCATACCGCAAGGCAAGCAGCTGGCCAATGCCGCACGGTTCGAATTTTGAAGGCATAAGGAATAAATCAGACGCAGCATAAATTTTTCTTGCAAGGCCATCATCAAAATAAGTATTGATTGATACCGAACCAGGATACCGGCCCTCCAATGAGCGAAACGCCGATTCGTAATCCTGTTCGCCTGTCCCAAGAAGAACAAACTGTATACCACTGTTCATTAGTTCATGGAAAATGCGCAGAACAAGATCGATTCCCTTCTGTTCAGCAAGCCGTGTGATCATCGCCACAAGCGGTGTCCGGTTATCAATTCGGAGATTCAACTGCTTCTGCAGCTCTGTCTTATTGACTGACTTTCCCTCGGCACTACCATACGGAGCAAACAGGAGACTGTCCGCAGCCGGATTATATCTTTCCCGGTCAATGCCATTGACAATACCGTGAAGGTCTCCGCTGCGCGATCTCAGGAATCCGTCGAGATTTTCCCCATAGTACGGCATCTGAATTTCCTCAGCATACGTTTTGCTGACCGTTGTCAGGCTGTCCGCATAGGCCAGCCCCGCCTTCATATAGCTGACACAGCCGTAAAATTCAAGGCCACCCATCGTGAAAAAGCCATAATCAAGATCCAGCAATTCTTTAAGAACATGTTCCGGATAAACTCCCTGGTATTTTAAATTGTGTATCGTAAATACTGTACGAATATTTTGATAGAACGGGTTATCTTTATAGTGTCCGCTTTTGAGCAATGCACAAATAGGACCCGTCTGCCAATCATGACAGTGGATCACGTCCGGTTTTCCATCCAAATAAGCGAGTGCTTCTAATACGGCACGGGAAAAGAAGGCGAATCTTTCCCCGTCGTCATAATATCCGTAACACCCGTGACGTTTGAAGTAGTACTCGTTATCCAGGAAAAAATAACGGATGCCCTCTTCATCAAAATAGTGAATGCCGCAATATTGGCGTCTCCATCCAACAGGAACATCAATATGCCTGAGAAATGTCAGCTTGTCGCTGAATTCTGAGGGCATATCCGCGTATTTGGGCAAAATAACACTGACCTGAACATTCTCATCCTTGAGCGCTTTCGGCAGCGCGCCGACGACATCGCCCAGTCCCCCGGTTTTAATAAATGGAACGCATTCTGAAGCTGCAAATAGTACATGCATCTCTCTCTCTCCCATCTGATGCGCAGGCTCTTTTATCAATTATTCTGAGTTAAAATCTGGCTGCGTTTTTTTGTTTGTTTCATAAAAATTGATAGTCCAAGAGGCGGAACAGTGACCGCCATGCTGCATAACTGATTATGGTAAGGCTCCTCAACGGACTGGATCGGCTCGATGTTCAACTGCCCTGATCCTCCGAATACCGGCGCATCGCTGTTGAACATTTCCAAATAATTACCCACTGAAGGTACACCGATCTTGAAATTATGATAGACATTCGGTGTAAAATTGCAGATGACGACACAATAATCACCCTTCCTCTTGCCCTTTCTGATGAAACTGATGATACTCTGATCGGCATTATCCGGATCGATCCACTCGAAGCCCTCCTGTTCACGATCAAGTCGCCACAGACAGGAATTATCCTTATAAAATTGGTTTATTGCGATTGAGTAACGATTAAACGCACTGTGGGTATCAAAATCGAACAGTTTCCAGTCCAGTTGTTCTAAATCTTTCCATTCATCAAACTGAGCAAATTCACTGCCCATGAACAACAGCTTTTTCCCGGGATGAGTCATAAAATAGCCGTACAGCACGCGCAGATTAGCGAATTTCTGCCACATGTCCCCTGGCATTTTATTCAGCAGTGACCGCTTCCCGTAAACCAATTCATCGTGTGAAAAGGAAAGAATAAAATTTTCAGTATAGGCGTACAGCATCGAAAAAGTGATGAGATTGTGATGGTATCTCCGTTCAATCGGATCAAATCTCATGTACTGAAGAATATCGTGAACCCAGCCCATATTCCATTTGTAATTAAAGCCCAAGCCTCCCTGATCTACCGGAGCAGATACGAGCGGATAATCGGTGGCTTCTTCCGCAATCATCAGCGCGGACGGGAACTTGATAAATACAGATGCGTTAAGCTTCTTCAGAAAATCAATGGCTTCGAGATTTTCATCCCCGCCGAACTTGTTTTTTACTTCAAAAGGCAGATCACCATTATGATTCAGATAAATCATTGAAGAAACCGCATCAATCCTGAAACCCTCCACGTGATAAACATCCATCCAGAATCTTGCATTGGAAATCAGAAAGCTGACCACTTCTTTTTTCGAAAAGTCAAAGTTGTAAGTGCCCCACTGCGGGCGATCTGCGAGCTTCGGGTCATCAGGTTCATAAAGCGGCAATCCGTCAAATTTTCCAAGCCCATGCGTATCGCGGCAAAAGTGTGCGGGCGTCCAATCAAGAATAACGCCCATACCATGAGCATGACAAGTGTCTACAAAATACATGAAATCCTCAGGACTTCCAAATCTGCTGGTCGGAGCAAAATAACCTGTGATCTGATAACCCCAGGAACGGTCATAAGGGTGCTCCATAATTGGCATCAATTCTATATGAGTAAAATTGTGTTTCGCAACATAGTCCACCAGTTCATCGGCAAGCTCGCGGTAATTGAGCAACTTTCCATCTTTTTTCTTCTTCCATGAACCGAGGTGGCATTCATAGATGACCATTGGCCGATGATAAAAATCCTCTTTATCTTTTTGTCTGAGCCATTTACGGTCCGACCAGTTATAGTGATCCAGACTGCAAGTGAGCGAAGCCGTGTGGGGACGGGTCTCTGCGTAAAAAGCATAAGGATCCGCTTTAAGAAGGACAGATCCGGATGGAGACTGAATGGCGTATTTATAGCGTTGGTTTTCTCCCAATCCCTCCACAAACCCTGTCCACACACCGGAATTTTTAACAGCAGCCAACGGATTTTTTTCGGGCTCCCACTGATTGAAATCGCCAACCACAGATACACCGAGTGCGTGCGGTGCCCAGACCGTGAATCTGAAACCATCCCTTTCTCCGTAAACTTCGCGATGTGCTCCGAATATTTTGTAGCCTTCATGAAGGGTGCCTTCATGGAACAAGTAGAGATCGAAATCTGTTGGAAACTTCTGCGGCATGTTTTCGACGGTTATCATGATTTCACGCCCTTGTCATTTATTAATTACTTAGTATTTCTCCGAAAATCGTCCAGTTCCTTCATGAAATTTGCCCAAATTTTGTCAAAAGCAAAAATATTCTTCGGAAAAGTCGATATACAAAAAAGATTCCCACCTGAAGTGCAAGAATCTTGGTTAAAAATTACTAAGTACCTTATATTTCTGATTTCAAATAACCGTGCCTGTTCAGTTTACTGAAGTTGTTTTTTCAAATCGGACTCTGATTGCTCTGCTGATCCCAACACACTGTGACGATATCCGTAACTGAAATAAATGACCAGGCCGACTGCAAACCAAATAACAAATCTGATCCAGGTTACACCGGTAAGGTTGACCATCAGATAGCCGCAGGACAGGACAGCCAGAAGTGAGACTACCGGGACACATGGCACTTTGAAATATCTTTTGATATCGGGCTGGGTGATTCGGAGTACAGACACGCCGATTGAAACAACGATGAAAGCAAATAATGTACCGATATTGGTTAATTCCGCCAGATCGCTGAGTGGTATGAATGCCGAAAACAGAGTAGCCATCAGCCATGTCAGTAAAATACAACGAGACGGCGTTTTTGTCTTTTCAGTTAATTTGGAAATACTTTTCGGCAGCAGACCATCGCGGCTGATCGCGAAGAAGAGCCGTGTCTGTCCGTACATCATCACAAACAGAACGGTTGTGATGCCAAGAATAGCGCCTAAAGAAACAAAGCCGGCTACCCAATTCTGATGGACAAAATGCAGTGCAAAAGCGACCGGATCGCCAACGTTTAATTTCGCATAGGGGATCATTCCGGTCAGAACGGCTGAAACAGCAATATAAAGAACCATGCAGATGCCTAAGGATGAGAGAATGCCGATCGGCATATCCCTTTGCGGCTTCCTGACTTCTTCGGAAGCTGACGACACAGCATCAAAACCGATATAAGCAAGAAAAGCTGTCGCCGCGCCTTGCATGACACCCCCGAATCCGTGCGGCATAAAAGGTGACCAGTTAGACGGTTTGACATAGAAAGCGCCGACAGCGATAAACAACAGCACTACTGCAATTTTGACAACGACCACAATATCATTGATACGGCTTGATTGTTTCACACCGGTCAGTAAAACAGCCGACAGAATAAAGACGATGACGACAGCCATGACATCGACGTAGGTCCCGTTAGCCGGATTATAGGCACTGCTGATCGCCAACGGGAGAGTGATGCCGAAACCCCTGATCAGTTCCTGAAAATATGCAGACCAGCCGCTGGCAACTACCGAACAGGCCAGTCCGTATTCAAGAATCAGATCCCAGCCGAGGATCCAGGCAAATAATTCGCCGAAGGTTGTGTAACTATAAGTATAGGCGCTGCCGGACGCGGGAATCATTGACGCAAATTCCGCATAGCAGAGGGCAGCGAATGCGCAGGCCAGACCTGAAAAGACAAATGATAAAATAATAGCCGGGCCGGAAAACTTGGCGGCAACAACGCCGGTCAGTACAAATATGCCTGTTCCAATCACTGCCCCGACGCCAAGCATAGTTAAATCAAAGGCGCCTAATGCTTTCTGCAGGCCGCTTTTTCCACCGGCCTGCCTTAACATAAAATCCATCGACTTCTTCCGAAATAACTTCATTGTAAAGAACCCCTTCTGTGCGTTTATCCCTTTTTTCAACTTAAGATGAGACGACTTAATCGCTGTTTTCTATTTTTATAAACAGTGTCGAATTTTCTGACAATTATTAAATAATTGTCTCTCTATCTTTTTCTCGTCCATTCTCAAGTTGTAGTTCATATTCTACAAAAACTGACTTTTATTGTAAAGGTGTCTTTACGGTGTGAAACGTTTACAGGTTACTGGCCGTTAATGCGTCGAGATTTCTTGACCCGTCAGGCTTACATGAGGCATTTTCATCCAGAATGCTCCAAAGAGTCAACAAATTGTCACAACTTATAATACCAGAAGAATTCCGCCGACTGTTAGAATTGCCTCATACAGGAAAAAAGCCGGTCCACATAGTGTGACCGACTTTTACTCTCAACCGTTTAATTGTCAACAGGACAGCTAAAAAGCCTCGTTAATCGAATTTACAGGCTTGTTCCAGCGCATCTGGATTAAGTCATATTTGACCAGCTTCATGCCATAATCATTAATGCGCTCAATGAATGTTTCCGGAATTCCGCTATACCGCGATTCATTGAGTACAAAAGATAATGGAGCATCACAGTGAATTTCCGCCAGTTTTCTTGAAAGATGAAGCATGTCCAAATCCGAAGCGATTTTCTTTTTCTGACCGTTTGGCAAAAAGTCCAGATGGTCAAGCATGGCATCAATCGTCCCAAACTCCTTGATCAATTTAAATGCTGTTTTCTCTCCAATCCCGTGAACCCCTGGATAACCGTCGCTGGAGTCACCCATCAGTGCTTTGACATCAATAAATTGCCCTGGGGTCACACCAAACTTGTCCAAAAATGATTTTGCCGTGTAACTGCTGTAGTGGCCATATCCCTTCTGAAGCAGATTCACATCGATATGACGATCAAGAAGCTGCAAAAGATCGCGGTCTCCGGTGATAATCGAAATATCGGCATTGTCCTGCATTGTCTTGGCCAACGTTCCGATACAATCATCCGCTTCGTAACCGGAAATTCCCACATTTGGTATTTGAAAAGCCGCAGTCATTTCTTTTGCGAGGTCAAATTGCGGCACCATCTCAACAGGAGGCGCATCGCGATTCGCTTTATATCCGTCAAAAAGCCGGTGCCTGAATGTCTTTTCTCCCATATCCCAGCAAACAGCAACGTGCGTTGGCTTCCGGTTTTGAATAGCCAGCAGCAGATGTCTGAGAAAGCCCTGTACCCCGTTAGTTGGCAATCCCTCTTCATTAAACATGAACTGACCGGTAGGCGCTGTGGCATAGAAAGCCCGGAACAGCAGCGCCATACCGTCAATTAGAAGCAGTCTCGGTCTGCCTGTCAAACAATCCCCCCGTTTCTTTCATTGCCTGTTTCCTCCATTATATCATGGAGATCCTCCAATACGTCAAAACGGACAAACGTCGAAAAAAGGGCGCTCCATCCAAAACGTTCTGAGCGGATTCTACTCATTTTACTCTTTTTAACTTTATTTTAACTTTATTCACCCTTAACAAAGCGTTTACACTATCATTCTACAATAGCACTTGTGAAATCAAAAAATAGACGAGGGGTTATAAAATGAAAAAGGGTAAATTTCTGACCTTAATTTGCGATTTAACTCTGACTTTGTCTTTATTTATGACAGGATGTGGTTCGTCCGCGATCGGTAAAAATGGGTCAAGTTCGTCAAATAAGACTTCAAAAACAGCGAGTACAACAAAAACAATTGATTTTTTATTCAGCAGAAGGCTTTGATAAGGACATAGCGAACGTTTTTCAAAAGAAAACAGGCATATAAGTCAAAATGATTGACGATTCAACTGGTCCGATCCTAGCAAAACTGCAGGCAGAAAAAAACAATCCTCAGTGGGATGTTGTGTGGTTTGATGGCTCTTCATCCATGCAGGGCTTGGACGACCAAAACATGCTCTACAAGAACTATGTCTCGGCAAACGCTTCAAATTATACAGATTTAGGAAATAGCTTAAAACCTAAAGACAACGCATATTTCCCTGTTACCGTAACAGCGGCAGGTGCCATCGCCTACAATACCAAGCTTGTCAAGGCGTCGGATACTCCGAAAGACTGGTCTGATTTGTTGAATCCAAAATACAAGGGTACCTTTGCGATGAATAACCCAAGTATTTCCGGGCCGACCTATCCGGCTGTTTTTGGACTGATGAAATTACAGGGAAGCATTACCCAGGGCGAACAGTTCTTTAAAAATCTGAAAACCAACGGTCTGAAAGTATTTGATACAAACGGCCCTACACTGACAAATCTGGAAAAAGGAAATATTAAATACGCGATTGCTCAGGACTCTGCCATTTTGAAAGGAGCGCAGTCCGGACAGCCCATTAAACTGATTTATCCGGCCTCAGGTGTTTCTACTTTGAGCAGCAATATCGCTATAGATGCGAAGGCTCCGGATCTTCAAGCGGCCAAAGAGTTTGTCAATTATGTATTGAGTGTGGAAGGACAGAAAGTAGAATCCAGTGCCCAGGTGACACCAATTTCCAGTTCATTATTAAAAATGCTCCCGGAAAACAGGGCATTCGGCCAAACAATATAAAATGGAATGTTCTAGATCCTATCGAAGGGGCACAGCGTGAGAATGAAATCAAGCAATGGTTCACTCAAAATATCGTTCAATAATAAGCGCAGAAGATTCCATTTAGGGCAGCCGTTTTACCCGCTCTGTATTCTTACACTGCTCGCGCTGATTGCTTATCCGCTAGGAGCTGTGTTACTTCAGAGCGTTTTTCCAAATCTGTTTGATCAGGGTTTTTACCCTTTTTCATTGCAATCGTTCGTATCGATGTTTACAGAGACGTATACGTATCAATCGATTGTCAATGCATTTCTGTTTGGTTCTGGGTCAGCACTCATTGCTGCTGTCCTTGGAACCTTTTTTGCGGTTTTGATCCATCGGCAGAGGAAAAACACTTCGGCAAAAAGTGATTGACACGCTCTCTATATTCCATATGCAGGATTACTTAGAGCACTATCCTCATGAGCTATCGGGTGGCCAGAAACAGCGCATAGCAATCGCACGCACGATTGCAGTCAGCCCTCGCCTGATTCTGATGGATGAACCACTGTCAGCCCTTGATAACGTGTTTCGGGAGGAAATGCGTGTCGAGCTGGTGCGAATTTTTAAACGGTTGCGTATGACTGTTATTTACGTGACTCATGATCAGGAGGAAGCCATGAGTATGGCGGACGAAATTGTCCTGCTGAAGGATGGACAGTGCGAGCAGATAGGAACACCCGAAATGCTCTATAAAAATCCGGTTTCCAGATACGCCGCTAAGTTTATGGGCCATGCGAACTTTCTTCAAAAAGATGGAGAATCTGCTGTTCGTTTTATTCGTCCTGATGACATTCAGTTGGTACCCAACGAAGCTGAAGGAAAAAAAGGAAAAATAATCATGCGGAGTTACCTTAGCGGGTATTATCGTTATTTTGTCAAAATAAGCGACTATAAAGACCCTCTTGAATTTACAAGTCAGCAAAAATTAGAGATGGAATCGCTGGTTCAGGTTGATATACCGGCGAATAGATGCTTCCAGTTGTAGAAAACAGGCATTTTTAGCAATCGATCCTGTTCTTAATACTGCTGTTTAAGATCTATCGAGTTTAAAGAATCACCCCCTTTTCAGGTTTTCAATTTACCGGAAAAGCGATATGCTAAAGTCATGCTGTTTGAAAGCAGTGATTTTTGATGATTGATAGACTGATACGGGGTGTCTGAACGTGTATAAAAGAAATTTCTTTTTGCTGGTGATTTTGCTCATTATCGTCGCCATTTCCCTTTATTTTGCTAACAAAGTACTTTCCGGATTACACCAATCCGGCGGAATGGCAGTCCTTGCGTTAAAGCAGTCCTATGGCATAAGAAAGAAAATACATCAAACAGAGAAAAACAGTAAATGATTCTGGCTTCTTATCCGGGACTCTGAGCGAAATGATCAGAAGTTTGGCGCCATGTTAGTGCCTGACTATCACAGGCTCAGCAATAGGGTCAACAGACCGTGTACATCGCTCAACTTTTATTCAAATGGAACCTTCTGCAAAACAGCAGACATCAGATCCCGGAAGCCTGCCGAATTATTGCTGAATATTTTTGTGAAATCATACCAGTGAGGAGACTGACATGTCCGAAAAAATAAAATTTCATATTCATGCACTCAAATATAAAAACGTCTTGAACATAAACGAATTAAACATACCAGCGGATCATCTGACTTGTATTATTGGTGAAAGTGGAAGCGGAAAAACGACCCTTCTGAAAATGCTCAACCATTTGATCAGTCCGGACTCTGGAGATATTGAAATCGACGGAAAATCGGTTTTTGATTGGGACCCGATCAGTCTGCGGCGGACCATCGTCATGCTGTCTCAGTCTGCGGTGATGTTTCAGGGAACGGTCAGAGAAAATATGCTGGCCGGGCTTCGTTTTTCTGAAAAACCTTCTGCTCCAGACAGTGAGCTTAACCGTCTGCTTGACCTTCTAAATTTGCACATCTCTCTCGATGCCGACAGCGGATCTTTGTCAGGGGGGGAAAAGCAGCGGGTAGGTCTCGCCAGGGTACTTCTTCTCGATCCGTCCGTCCTACTTTTAGATGAACCATCTTCAGCGCTTGACGAAGATATGGCACATCAAGTATTGAAAGAACTGGCCGACTATGGACGTCAGCGGAACAAGACCATCGTGATGGTTACCCACTCCTCCGAACTTGTAAAGAATTTTGCCGAATACACTGTCCGTATCGAACATGGACAGTTGGTACAGGAGGCCGAAAAATATGCACAGCAGTGATCTGACGCTTTGGCAACTTGTTTCAGCTTACATATTTATACTCATTTTATTAATCATTGTCCGTATTAAGGGTATTCGCCGTGAAAGAGAAATTCTGATTTCCACAATCAGGATGACTGTTCAGCTGATGATTGTCGGCTACATTCTTGCCTACGTCTTCGGCAACTCTAATCCGTTTTATACGCTGATTATCCTGGCTTTCATGCTTCTATTTGCCATTTATAATATTTATCAGCGGGTAAAACTGCCATTGAACAGCGTCCTGAAGAAAAATATCATGACTGCAATGATTATTGGTATCACGGCAACGCTCATCTACTTTGTCTTAGTCACACTCACTGTATCACCGTGGTACAATCCCAGATATGTTATACCGATTGCCGGCATGATTATTGGCAATACAATGACAGGCGTTTCGCTGGGAATCAACACCCTGCTTGATGGTATGCAGTCAAAACGCAGCCTGGTAGAAACCGCGCTGACGCTTGGCGCCACCCCGCGGGAAGCAGCACGCCCCATAGTCAATCAGTCCTTTGACAGTGCCATGCTGCCGACGATCAACTCGATGGTCGGCATGGGTATCGTTTTTCTTCCCGGGATGATGACCGGACAGATGATTGGCGGTGCGTCACCGCTGACTGCGATCCGCTATCAGATTGCCGTCGAGCTCGGAATCGTCGGCGGCGTATCACTCACTGTATTCCTTTTCATTCAGATCGGATACAAAGCATTTTTTAACAGCCGCTGCCAGCTTAGAGAACCCTTTTCCAAAAAAGAGAAAATCGATGGATAATTGGCCGCTATGAAACCGCCGTTCTTATTAATAAGCATAAAAAAAGCCGTGTTTTGACGGCTTTTTTTATGCTTATTTTCTTCAGATCATTTTAGAAAGATGCACGCGTTTATTGACAGCATAGAAAACAAACGCCCCAATCAGCANTTTTTATGCTTCTTCAGATCATTTTAGAAAGATGCACGCGTTTATTGACAGCATAGAAAACAAACGCCCCAATCAGCATGACAATGAATTCCCCCGCCGCGATTGTCAGCCAGTTAATAAAGAATGGCACTTTACCCGCCACGCCGGCAAGGCTCAATTCCCATGCAATGATGCACATCATGAAAGTGAAGGATCCAATATTGATCGCCATTCTCGCTTTGATACTCTTCACAAATTTTGAACAGATTATCGTGATCAGCAAAGAAAGAATCGACTGACACGTGCCGAACACCAGATCGAAAGCCATCATCGGTGAAAAAAGATTGGCAATAAAAACACCGCAGACAATACCGATAAAATATTTTTTATTAAAAACGATCAAGTGATTCAGCATTTCCGAGATACGGAACTGCAGAGCATAAAAAGCAATCGGCTGGACAATCAGTGTCAGCACAACGTAAACCGCGGCGACAATGGCATTCACCGCAATGAATCTGAGCTTCATACAAAACTCCTCCTTAGTTTTTTGATAGACGTGGGATGGTTTCGAACCACGTGAGCTCACTGCCCAAACCATTCTAGTTTATAGCAGTGAAATAAAAAGTCAATATTAAAAAGCCCGGATCCTGCTGGGGATCCGAGCTTCACGCATTAAAAAGATCTGATAAAATCAGTTCTCGCGATTGTTCGCCATAACAATCATCAGAATAAAGCGGACAAGTTCCAAAGCAGACACGAGCGCAGCGGCAACATAAGTCATTGCAGCTGCGGAGAGCACTCTCTTTGCACCCTTCCGCTCATCTTCCTGTACAATTCCCAAAGTCACGATCTGTTTTAAAGCTCGTCCTGAAGCATCAAATTCAACCGGCAAAGTCACGATTTGAAAAAGAACTGCTGCTGCAAAGAAAAGTACACCAAGAATTGCAAGCTGCATTGCACCAAAAATAAATCCGGCAATAATCAAAAGGTAGGACAGATTTGAGCCCAAATTGGCGACCGGCACCAACGAACTCCTGATGCGCATAAACGTGTAATCTTTGTCATCCTGGATCGCGTGGCCGACCTCATGAGCTGCAACGGCCGTACCGGCTATTGAAGCCCCATGGTAAATATCTGTTGAAAGGTTGACCGTTTTATCGCGAGGATCATAATGATCGGTCAGTGATCCCTGAACCTCGCGAACCGCTACGTCATAAAGTCCGTTTTCGTCAAGAATTTTTCTTGCCGTCTGCGCTCCGGTCATCCCTGTGGAATTTTCCACTTCTGCATATTTAGAATACGTCGACTTAACTCGCATTTGTGCCCACAGAGGGATCAGCAGTAAAACTGCCATGTAAATCAAATATTGTATCATGCACACTCCCCCATGAATTCTATACACTAAATTTTAGTAAGACTTTTCGTCTTTGTCAAAAAAATTCACCGATATGTCATTTAATGAAAACCCTTCATGTAGGTAAACTTTCTACCGGAATATTTTCTCCAAGAAACATAAATCAATGTGAGGAATAAGCACCCTCCGATAACTGTTACTGCCGGAACGAAATTATTTTTTTCTCCAATGGATTTCGGATCAAATAACTGAATCAGTTCAGCATTGATTAAATTCAGCTGTGCGATCCGATCTGTTTTTTTAACGGCCGCAAGCCGATTATTTTCAAGCATCGCGACTGTCCGATCGACCAATTGTACTTGATCAACTGGTCCATCAATGACCAGAGAAGGATAGATCACCGCATATTGATCGAGAAAGTTATTCAACTGGCTCTGAAAGGTGAGCTGATCCTGATTTTCAATCGCCTTTTTCATTGTCTCAACAGGTGCAAGAACCTGCTCTTGCATATCTTTCCACAACGGAGACCCTCCGCCGGTCAATGCATCGACACATAACCGAAGTGAAAGCGCCGCTTCATTCATCGCGTGACTGTCAGCATCGGCATTCAATTGGAGCTGAAGCTGAAGCGATTCAGTATCAACAGTGCGCCAGTCCGTTTCTGAATAGGCACCTCTCGACTGTTCCCATTCTTTGTTGAATGACGACAGCAAACTTTTCGCCGCGTCTATCTGATTTGCACCGGTGTATTGCATAATATTATCAGTAAGATTTGTAAGCTCTTCACTTCGGGTGACATGGCTTCCTAAATTATCAGCATGTCCGATTGAAGGCCATGTAACAAGTAATATTAGAAAAAGGGCAGCAATTAAAAGTCCGAACTTCACGGCACGTCCCCCTCTGATTTTCTAGTACACTATATGAGTGTAACAATCAGAGTAGACCAACACCGCTAAAAGCAGAGGGCGGTTCGATCTTTAATTTTGTTTCTTCTGATCCCGTTTTGTCAGCCGATATTATGATATCTTGAGAAGCGTTTATTCGGTTGAGTTGCTTACTGCTCTCAATAACTTAAGTTCTTCGGTCAATTGATAAAAGGAAGCTTCATCGCCTATATCAAGCGCATGATTGATTGCCTGTTTTAAACTTTTTTCTTTGTAAGCTCTTTCGGCTGCACCGGCGGCAGCTTCCGCTGCTTTGCCATAAGCCTGATGGACAATTTGGGCATATGACGGATTGTCTTCTAGAACAGAGAAATATTCTGGACAGTCAGTAATCGATGGCAGGTTGACTTTGATATACACCGTTTTTTCCTGATTCAATCTCAAGTCGTGGAAAGCTTTTTCCGGATCGTCGGTGCGGACGGAGTTTTTAATATATTTGAACTCATCCGGAGTTTGCGGTGCAACATTAATTTCAATGGCTCTTTTGCAACCGCGTACATTATCGACAAAGTGTACAAGTCTGAGCATTTGTTCACTGCCCATCAGAAAGTTAAGAAGCCAGATTATCTCCCGATCATTAATCACATTCTGATTCAGTAACCATTTGATAAAGGATTTTTTCTGCACAGTCGACACTGTCTGTTCCATTCAGTCATCCCTCCTCTGGAATTCTTGATAAATTGATTTTTCTAAAGGGGTTCGAGAAGCCACCTTTTTGAACAGAATCTTATACTAAATATATTTCGCTTTCTACTCTCTATCATCCTGCCGCAACCGCTCAACAAATGATGCTAAATCTTGATTTTCCGGGCTGAGTCTTACCGCCTTCTCCAGCAATCGGAGCCCTTCTCCTGTTTTCCCCATTTCTCTTAAGTATTCGCCATACTCCTGAAGAAACTCTGGGTTTGCGGCAAATGCAGATGCGCAGCTCTCATAGCACTTCCCGGCTTCATTTAGCTGATCCGTACGATTTAGCGCCGTTGCCTTAAACCAAATCAGCATCGGATCGTCCAGCTCCTGGCTGTCAAGCAGCTTTATTATACCTGTATAATCCTCCTCCTGAGACTTAAGCTCAGCAAGCCGGGTAAGTGCTTCTGTACTCTCAGGATCCAGTTTATGCCATTCTTCAAAGTATTGGCCTGCTTTTTTCGGCTGATTAACCTTCACTGCAAGTTCACCGGCCTCTTTATAAAGCCTATCATTGTATTCATCCTCTTCAAGACCTGCTTCAATAATCCGCAGTGCATGATCAAGATCACCTTCATGTTCATAAGCATGAGCCAAAACCGGATACAGCGTGCTGTACCCGGGATCTAGATTTCTTAATTCTTCCAGTGAGCGGATGGCTGTTTTGTACTGCTCAATTCGGGTGGCAGTCACAGCATAACCAAACAAACCGTCCAGCGTTTTTTCCTTTTTCAAACCCTTTCGGTAAACTTTAAGCGACTGTTCAAACTCTCCGCAGAGGCTGAGTGCCTCTGCCAATTTCAAAGCGACGTTCTGATCCTCCAATGCGGGATCATCCTCAATTTTACTGAGCAAATCTACTGCTTTCAGTGCCTGGCCGGTTGCAAGATAAAGCTCGCCAAGCGCCAGCATGAGCACGGGTTCATCGGGCGCAATTTTCAGTGCGCCGATCAGCTTGTTTTCCGCCACCTCATCCAATCCTTCAAGCTGGTATAAGTCTGCAAGCATGACTTGAGCGCTTAAATAATTTTCATCAAGAACATGTATCTGGAGCAGATAGTCAATTGCCCTGTTTTCTTCTTTTTTGTCAATCAAAAGGTCAGAAATCTGAAGCAAAAGCCCGCTGTCATTTGGATATCGACCCAGGAGTGCTTTATATACATGTTCTGCCTCATCCAGAAAACCATATTGCTGATAGACTGAAGCCGCACCAAATAATAGTTCGTCATCGGCATGGCGAATTAGCTCACCAAGCATTTTAAGCCCATCTTCTGTCTGGCCGCTTTCAAGCAATGCATTAACTGTTTCCAAATCGTTCATCAAACTACCTCCAAGATTACTGATCGTGCTCTATGTACACCCTTATTCATCTAATCTAATCTTAGCCAAGTTAGAGCATAACATCAATAAATAAGAAAATACAAACAAGCTCTGCACACCTGCACAGAGCAATAAAATGTTATTTGGAAAATCAAGTATCCGCCGCAATCACCTATTTGCCCATTCCATGATTCCGGTGGCAGCCGACCGGCAACATTCAGTACGGATTCAGCTATTTTCGACCTTCTGATCCAGCAACTTATCTTCCAGCATTCTCCGAATCTCTGCCAGAGCTTTCGGACGTGTTTCGGGATCGGTCAGACGAGCGGTTCTGTCTGCAATCATTGAAACAATCGCGCTTCCGACAATGAATCCGTCGGCATGCCCGCTGAGCTCATCCACCTGATCACGGGAAGAGATACCGAATCCGACAGCGATGGGAAGCCTACAAACAGTGCGCACCCGGTCAAGAAATGAGAAGACAGCCGGATGAAATTTTTTGCGGACGCCTGTAACTCCGAGCGATGAGACACAGTACAGGAAACCCTGTGCCGAAGATGCGATCACTTTAAGTCTTTGCTCCGATGTCGTCGGCGCCACAAGCGAGATCAAACTTACATTGTGCAGATGGCATGCCTGCTCCAGTTCACGGCTCTCCTCAAAGGGCAGATCCGGCACGAGCAGTCCATCGATCTCGTTTTCAGCCGCTTCACGGAAAAATTTTTCCTGGCCCATTTGTAGCAGCGGGTTGAAATATGTAAAGATAATTACAGGAAGTTTCATGCCCCTCGAGCGCATTTTTCCAACCATGCGCAGTGCCTGAAGCAGTGTCATTCCTTTTTTCAATGCCCGCTGGGAAGCCTTTTGAATGACCGTTCCATCTGCAAGAGGATCGGAATAGGGAATACCCAGTTCCAATGCGCTTGCCCCGGCCGATTGCAGCATCTTGGCCAGTTCCATCGTGGCATCTTCTGTCGGGTCACCGGCAGTAATAAACGGAATAAACATCATTCCACGTTCTTTATTTACAAACTCTGTCATTCGGCTCATTGTTCGCTGCCTCCTTCATTCCCCTTACTGTCTGCCAAATAATTCATAACGGTACGGACGTCTTTGTCGCCCCTGCCGGAAAGGTTGACGAGCAGCGACTGATCCGGGCGCATTTTTTTTGCCTTTTTCATCGCCAGAGCCAGTCCGTGCGCGCTTTCAAGCGCCGGAAGAATACCTTCGAGCCGGTTCAGGGCCATCAGCGCATCGACTGCTTCCGCATCGGTGATTGCTTCATAATGCGCGCGCCCACTTTTCGCCAGATGTGCATGTTCCGGGCCGATTCCAGGATAGTCAAGTCCGGCAGAAATGGAATAGGGAGCAATAATCTGTCCGTTCGGATCCTGTATCAGATAAGTCATCGCTCCATGGATCACACCGAGACGCCCTTTGGTCAAAGTAGCGGCATGCAAAGCGGTATCTGTTCCCTTGCCGCCTGCTTCGGCTCCGTACAGAACGACGGGATCTTTCAAGAAAGCAGTGAACAGACCCATTGCATTGCTGCCACCGCCAACGCACGCACAGGCGGCTTCCGGAAGTTTTCCGGTCATTTCAATCATTTGTTTTCTTGCTTCGTCACCAATGATCCGCTGAAAATCGCGAACGATCATCGGGTAGGGATGCGGCCCGACCACCGATCCATCGACATAAGCGGTATCTTCAACATTAGCTGCCCAATAGCGGAGTGCCTCGTTGATTGCGTCTTTCAGCGTCCCGTTTCCACCTGACACCGGTATGACCTCCGCACCCAGCAGTTTCATGCGAAATACATTAAGCGCCTGCCTCTCAACGTCGACCTTACCCATAAAAACCTTGCATGGCATGCCGAAATAAGCAGCGACTGTTGCGGTCGCCACGCCGTGCTGCCCGGCTCCCGTCTCGGCGATCATCTTTTTTTTGCCCATCCGTTTGGCAAGCAATGCCTGCCCGACGGCATTGTTGATCTTATGCGCACCGGTATGATTCAAGTCTTCGCGCTTTAGATAAATCTGCGCTCCGCCGATTTCTCTGCTGAGCCGCCCGCAATGTGTCACGGGCGTCGGACGTCCAGAGTAATCTTGAAGAATGCGGTGATATTCTTTAAGAAATGATTCATCCTGCATCGCTTCCGTAAATCCCTTCTCCAGTTCGAGCAATGCATGCATCAGTGTTTCCGGAACATATTGCCCGCCGAATTCACCATAGCGTCCTTTCCGGTCTGATTTTCCGATCTTGTCAATTTGTGGTTGTTTGATCATTTATCCCCAACACCTTTGCTTCAATTTTCTGAATCTGTTTCCCGCTCTTGTGAAAATCTGTTTCTATTCCCGAAGAAATATCAATCCCGATGGGTTTATAGTGAAGCAGACTGTCGATATTTTCTGGTCTGATTCCACCTGCGATCAGGCAATCGACCCGCTGATGTCCGGCCTCGTCTACGTATTGCGGTACGCTGCTCCAGTCAAAGGAAATGCCCGTACCACCCAGATGTCCGCTGATCTTCGTATCGATGACAAATCCATCGGCAATCCCGCGAGAACGGCGCATTTCTTCCAGAGTGTCCCTGTCATGATGAAGCGCCTTCCACACTTTCAGGCCGGTCAGCTGCTTGATTAAAGCCGTATCGCTAGGACTCTCGCTGCCATGGAGCTGTATTACATCCAGTGGAACTTTCCGGGCAACTGCTTCTATGAATTCGGCTGAGTCATCGGCAAAGACGCCGACAATCTTTTTAGACTCATCCATTTCGCTCTGTTTCAGCCAATCCGCTACTTGTTCGGGTTTCACGG
The DNA here is from genome assembly GCF_002802965.1 of Sporolactobacillus pectinivorans. Taxonomy (NCBI): domain Bacteria; kingdom Bacillati; phylum Bacillota; class Bacilli; order Caryophanales; family Sporolactobacillaceae; genus Sporolactobacillus; species Sporolactobacillus pectinivorans. Next base: position 2,343,065 of record NZ_NXGA01000001.1, read on the forward strand.
TTCTCCTGCTTTTACAGGTAAAAATAAAACCGATATAATCCGCATGGCTGTTTCGTGTAAGCTGTACATCCCGCAGCGAATGATTGCCGCAATATTTAAGCTTGGGATGCATTTTCGCTCACTTCCTCGCCAAACATGGATCGAATTTTTTCCTGAACAGATGCGGCGCAGATCAATGCTTCGCCGACCAATGCCGCACTCACTCCAAGTTTTTTCAGATATCGGACGTCCGTTGCAGAATGAATGCCGGATTCGCTGACAAATAGCACATTATCGGGAATCATCTTCCGGATTGATGCAGTCAGATGAATATCCGTTTTAAACGTCTGCAGATCGCGGTTATTCGCACCCATAATTTCCGGAGTGAAAAGATTGAGAATGCCGTCTGCTTCCTCAATCCGGTGCACTTCGACCAATGCTTCCAGCCCTCTGGCCTGAGCGGCCAGATACAATTCGTGCAATCGATGCGGTTCCAGTGCCGCCGCAATCAGCAGGATCGCATCCGCACCGACACGGGCAGCTTCTTCAATCTGGCGTTCATCAATAATAAAGTCTTTTCTAAGTAACGGCAGATCAACAGCTCGCTTGATTTCTACAAGGTTATCTATAGAACCGCGAAAATAAGTACGATCTGTTAGAACGCTGATCGCGTCTGCATTCGCTTCTTTATAGGCGGCCGCAATTTCCACGGGTTCGATCTTTTCTTTGAAAATGCCTTTGGACGGCGATGCCTGTTTCACTTCAGCAATCAATCCGAGTTCATGTTTCGGATGGCTCAGTGCGTGACGAAGTGAATGATGAAGCATTGAAGGACCCTTCTCAGGCATTCGGAAGACTTTCATTTCTTCTTCTTTTGTCTTAAGAATTTGATCAAGTATATTCTCAGGCATGGGCAGCTTCCTCTTTCTGCGCACGCAAAAGGCCTAATTGCCTGAATGCGATGCCTTCACCGACGGCCTTTTCCGCCTCATGAACGCCTTCAGCGATTGATGCTACTTTACCGGCAACAAAAAGACCGGTGCCTGCATTCAGGAGAACGGCTTCCAAAGCCGACCGATTATTTGTATTACCGCTGAAAATCGCTTCGATCAATGCAGCGCTTTCCGCAGGATTTTCCACCTGAATATCTTCCAGACGGCCCAAGTGCAGTCCAACATCTTCAGGAATAAGCGAGAACGGTTTGATCCGGCCGTTTTCGATCAAGTACCCGTCGGTTCTTCCGGTTACCGTGACCTCATCCATTCCGTCCTCTCCGGAGACAACAACCGTCCGGTGTGTCCCCAGACTGACAACAGCATGGGCATAAGCTTCGGCAGCTTTCCTGCTATATACACCAAGCAGCTGGCGCTGGGCTCCAGCCGGGTTGGTCAGCGGACCAAGAAGATTAAAAATAGTCCGGAACCCCAGCGCTTTTCTTGGTTCGATTGCATACTTCATTGACGCATGATACAAAGGGGCAAACAGGAAGCACATATGTGTTTGGTCAAGCTGCTTGGAAGCTTGTTCCGGAGTATATTTAATCGAAATGCCGAGCGCTTCAAGAACATCCGCAGCACCGCTTGTTGATGAAACCGACCGGTTACCGTGTTTTGCGATATTAACGCCGAGTGAAGAAAGAACAATGGCACTGGCTGTTGATATATTAAAAGTCGCCGTCCCGTCACCCCCGGTTCCGACAATGTCCAGCAGTTCTCTGTTACTGGTCATCGGCCTTGCATGTCCCCGCATACTTCTGACGCAGCCAGTCAGCTCCTCAACCGTCTCCCCTCTTGTACTCAGTATCGAGAGGAATCCTGCAATTTGACTCGGAGATGCTTTACCTTCCATGATTTCATCCATCATGCCTTCTGCTTCCAGCTCGGAAAGCGTTTTGCCTGCTACTAATTCTTTAAGTTTTTCCTGAAACATGTCTCCCACTCCTCTTTTTGAGGAATGAGCAGTTTGAGACGAAAGGGACCGATTTAAATGTGAATGGGGTATTCCTACCAAAAAACCCGCAGAGAAAGACCCTCTGCGGGTATAAGATTCATCATTTTAGCAAAGCACCCTCAGCTCTTCTCAACTCAGCTCATTCTCTTTTCTCATTCTGAAACCCGGCCGACGCTGTCCTCTGACACCGTCCGACTTGAAATCTATAGCTTCAATTTATAAAATGTATTCTCATAATAGCCGTCTTAGATAGAACTGTCAACCTTATTGTTCCATTCATTTGAACATTTCCAATGAAAAATCATCCGCGTTTTCGGGCTGAAATGTGTCTTTCACTCCATTAATCCCGATGAAATCTCACGTCCATTACTCCTCATTCATTGTTTTCTATAAAAAAA